>NZ_JBANEM010000029.1:0-52179 GCF_040187805.1 Comamonas sp. wu1-DMT | reverse complement strand
GCTTGCGCGTGCTGGCGGATAGTGGGGCTTACCACGTTCCCTGACTTGCCGACACGGGCGATTCGCATCGCTGCATGTCTATCCGGTTAGGACTCATCTTTCCTGGAGCTGATGTTGACGACGTGTGTCTAGGCTGAACAAACACATCCTTCAGCGTACCTTTTGGTTATGGCCTATCAGCAGATTTGGCCATTCAATGTTTACCCAGGTTCAAGCGATGATTCACTTTACGTTGCCCATGCGGAACTAGCCTGGCCCCTTCACCGCTTTTCTGCTGGCAGTGTCCACCTCTACCCTCGCGGGTAAGAGATGCCGCTTGCGCAGGGGTACTTTGTCGGGTGAGCTTCGCACAAGCCCATTGCTGGTCTTGCACGTCACCGTAGGCTACTTGTGGTCGCACACAAGGTCATGGCACTCCATTGCTAGAGAGCATGACAAGGCAGGTCAGAGTTGCACTCTGTACTTCTTCCATCAGTCAAAGCGTATGCACGTAAAAAGTCCTCCAGTGAAGGATTTCTGTTTCTTAGAAATGTCCGCTTGTGGCGGTCAGTGTGATACGGCCGGGGCGTACATTGCACGCGAGCACGGCTACGCCGGACTATTGCAGGAATAGCCAAGCTGATGAGGCTGCCGAAGTTCGGAGCCAGAGACTGGACTGTCCCCTGTGGGGTACAGCCTGATGGGAAGAATGTGCCTCGCACCAGACCCTTGGGAGGTCGGTTGTACGGTTTTCAGAGGCTCAACCGTCTAACAGAGCGACAAACGTGTCGCACTCAGCCGAACATTATAGGTTTGCGGCTACATACCCGCGCGGCCTTGTGCCGATAACAGCGATCATGAATTTTCATGCGTTGCATTAATGTCTTCATCATCGGCTTGCGGATAATCGGCAACCACTATGAGCGACACACCCCAAACCGAGACCTCCAAGCCCGCTGCCCCTGCCAAAAACCGCCTGGTGGTCTGGCTCATCGCCCTGCCCGTGATCATCTTTGGCGCGCTCATGCTCATCGGCCAGTTCATGGACGATCCGCTCAGCAAACAGCGCTGGACGGAAGCAGAAACCATCAAGATCTGCTGGAAACAGACGGCCAAGCCCGAGGCCGAGCGCAAGACCCAGGAGTTCAAAACCCCTCAGGACTGCGAACGCCTGGAGTTCGACTTCAAGACCCGCTACGGCGAAAACCCTTGAGGCAGCCGCGATGCGGCAAGCCCGGAGCAGGCGTCCTGGGTGACTGAGGGGCTTACTCTTCGCCCCAGTCTTCGTCCGCGCCCTCTTCCTCTTCTGCTGCAGCCAGCGCGATCATGCGATCGAAGGTCTCGATGATCGCGATGCGGCGGTCCTGCTTGTAGCCCTCCTCGGGCTCCAGCTCGTCGATACTCTGGTCCCAGGCCTGCAGATAAGTGGCTTTCCATTGCTCCAGCGTCTGCAGATCCGGCCACAGCGGATGCATGCCGCCCTCGGCCATGGCGCACAGCAGCTCGATGCGGCAGGGAACCAGATCGGACTCAGACTCGCCTGCCTGCAAGGCCTCGGGCGAGTCCAGGGCCTCGGCAATTTCATCGATGAGCTGGCCCGTGATATCGGCCAGCCAGTCCAATGCGGTGTCGTTATCGAAATTGCCGTGCGACCAAGTGCCCATGACCAAACTCCTTGCTGCGATATGTCAGTAAAGCAAGACCCAACATAGCGGGCCTTGATGTCAAAACTGTGTCAGTGCGGAAGATCGATCCAGGCGCGGCAGGTCAACGGTTGCGATTTTTCATGGCGCGCTCCACCTCGCGCTTGCCTTCGCGGTCCTTGATCACATCGCGCTTGTCATGCTCGGCCTTGCCCTTGGCCAGGGCGATCTCGCATTTCACGTAACCGTTCTTCCAATGCAGATTGATGGGCACCAGGGTATAGCCCTTTTGCTCCACCTTGCCGACAAGGCGCTTGATCTCGTCCTTTTTCAAGAGCAGCTTCTTGATCCGTGCCGAGTCGGGATTGACGTGTGTGGAAGCCGTCTTGAGCGGGTTGATCTGGCAGCCCAGCAGGAACAGCTCGCCGTCCTTGATCAGCACATAGCCATCGGTGAGCTGCACCTTGCCGCTGCGCAGGGCCTTGACCTCCCAGCCGTGCAGCACCATGCCGGCTTCGTGGCGCTCCTCGAAGAAATAGTTGAAAGCTGCTTTTTTATTGTCGGCAATGCGCGACGATGTTTCTGGTTTCTTGGCCATGGAATATTAGTTGCAGGCGGACCGGAGATGAAAGCTCTCCCTACAATACTGGATTGCCGTCTCGCCTCTGAGCGATGATTTTAGTTTCGCATCGCGCCTCTGGGTGCATTGGCTTAGGCCAATTCCCTGCTCTTGCGCCCTGCTGATTGCTCTTTGTTCATGAAAAACGTCAACAAGTCCGTCCTCATCTGGTACAGCCCCGAAGAAATGTTTGCCCTCGTGACGGACGTGGCCCACTATGCCGACTTTCTGCCCTGGTGCGATCATGCCAAGATTCTGGAGCAGGACGACACAGGCATGACAGCCGAGGTGGGTATTGCGTTCAGCGGACTGCGCAAGTCTTTCGTGACGCGCAACACGAACAGTAGCATGGATGACGGTGGCAAGCAGGTCAGCATGCGTCTGGTCAAGGGACCTTTCTCGCGTCTTGAAGGCCACTGGCGCTTTCATCCTGTAGGCGACGGCACGCAACGCGCCTGCAAGGTCGAGCTGCAGCTGGACTACGGCTTCGAGAACGGTGCCGTAGCCGCCATCATCGGCCCGGTCTTCGACCGCATCGCAGGCTCCATGGTCGACGCCTTCATCAAGCGAGCCGAACAAATCTATGGCTGATGCTCTGCCCGAGGTGATCGACATCACGGTCTGCATATCGCCCTGCTCCGGCACCGTGCAGGAAGCCTTGTTGCAGCTTCCCGCAGGCAGCACCGTCCAGCAAGCGCTGGACGCAGTGACCGCTTCAACAGCCTTGCCGGACCTGCAACTGCCCGAACCCTTGACCGGCATGGTCGGTATTTGGGGCAAGGTCGCGAATCCGGGCCAGGTTCTCAAACATGGCGATCGTCTGGAGGTCTATCGACCACTGACCGTGGACCCCAAGGTTGCCCGACGCGAACGCTTTGCCCGCCAGGGCGCGCGCGGCGCCGGACTTTTCAAGCGTCAGAGAGACGGAGCCAAGGCGGGCTACTAGTAGCCAACAGCCAGCAGGACAAAAAAAAGCGCCTTCGGAAGGCGCTTTTCTTATCGAGATTCTCCGGCGAAGACTCCGGTGACTATTGCGCCGGCTCGGCCATCGGCCCGCAATCGGAAGCAATCACGGCATCGGCGCGCTTGATCTCGGCATCGCGCGCGGCCTCATCCATGAAGCCACGCTCGCCCTTGGCATTCACATGAGAGAGCAAGCGGCCTGACGCCAGGGTTGCCTTGGCCTGCCTGGCACGATTGCAGTTGTCCTGGCGCTGCCTTTCCTTCTGCAGCTTGTCGGCCTGGGCCTTGGCTGCTTCCTGCTCCTGCATCTTGCGCTTTTGCTCTTCCAGCCCTTTGTCCACACCGACACCGGCGTCTGCCACGGGCTTGGTCGCGCCGACCTCCGGCACCGCAGAAGGTGCTGCGGGCCTGGCACCGCCGGGGCTGCGCAAAACATTCTTGGCTGGGATATCGGCCGGCGGAGCCCTGTCGCTGAACACCTTGCGCCCCTGACCATCAATCCATTGCCACTGGGCAATTGCGGGGACCGTGCAGCAGGCAATGGCTGCAAACAAAGCGAACTTGATGGCGTGCATGGAGTCAATAAGTCTTGGACTGGCGTTGGGGATTCTGGGTCACGAGCCCACATTGTGCGGCAAGTCACAGGTACAATCTTTCTTTTGGAGCCATCACATGCGCCTTCTCGGAAAAGCACTGACCTTTGACGACGTCCTGCTCGTTCCCGCCTACTCCGAAGTCCTGCCCAAGGACGTTTCCCTCGCCACCCAATTCACTCGCAATATCCGCCTGAACCTGCCCCTGGTGTCTGCCGCCATGGACACGGTCACAGAAGCGCGTCTGGCCATCGCCATTGCGCAAGAAGGCGGTATCGGCGTGATCCACAAGAACATGACAGCCGAGCAACAAGCCGCTGAAGTGTCCAAGGTCAAGCGCCACGAATCCGGTGTGGTGCACGACCCTGTGGTCATCACCCCCGAACACACCGTGCTGCAAGTGCTGCAGCTGTCGGAAGAACGCGGCATTTCGGGCTTCCCCGTGTGCGACGGCGGCAAGGTGGTCGGCATCGTGACCAGCCGCGATCTGCGCTTCGAGACCCGCTACGACGTCAAGGTCAGCCAGATCATGACGCCCCGCGAAAAGCTGATCACCGTCAATGAAAAAGACGGCACCAGCCCCGCCGAAGCCAAGGCACTGCTGAACAAGCACAAGCTCGAACGAATCCTGGTGGTGAACGACGCCTTTGAACTCAAGGGCCTGATCACTGTCAAGGACATCAACAAGCAAACCACCTTCCCCAATGCCGCGCGTGACGCATCGGGCCGCCTTCGCGTGGCCGCCGCTGTCGGCGTGGGCGCTGGCACCGAAGAGCGCGTGGAACTGCTGGTCAAGGCCGGTGTGGACGCGATCGTGGTGGACACGGCTCACGGCCACTCCAAGGGCGTGATCGATCGCGTTCGCTGGGTCAAGCAGAACTACCCCCAGGTGGACGTCATCGGCGGCAATATTGCCACCGGCGCTGCCGCCCTGGCTCTGGTGGAAGCCGGTGCCGACGCGGTCAAGGTCGGTATCGGCCCCGGCTCCATCTGTACCACCCGTATCGTGGCCGGTGTTGGCGTGCCCCAGATCATGGCCATCTCCAATGTGGCCGACGCCCTGAAGGGCACCGGCGTGCCCCTGATCGGTGACGGCGGCATCCGCTTCTCCGGCGATATCTCCAAGGCCCTGGCCGCTGGCGCATCCACCATCATGATGGGCGGCATGTTTGCCGGCACCGAAGAAGCTCCTGGCGAAGTGATTCTGTACCAGGGCCGCTCGTACAAGAGCTACCGCGGCATGGGCTCCATCGGTGCCATGCAGCAAGGCTCGGCCGACCGCTACTTCCAGGAATCCTCCACCGGCAACCCCAATGCCGACAAGCTGGTTCCCGAAGGCATCGAAGGCCGCGTCCCCTACAAGGGCTCCATGGTCTCCATCGTCTATCAGATGGCTGGCGGCGTGCGCGCCTCCATGGGCTACTGCGGTTGCGCCACGATCTCCGAGATGAACGAAAAGGCCGAGTTTGTGGAAATCACCGCAGCCGGCATCCGCGAATCTCACGTGCACGACGTGCAGATCACCAAGGAAGCGCCCAACTACCGCGCTGACTAAGCAAGTCCCTTGAAATCTGACCAGATTGAAAAATCTGGTCAGAATGCTAAAATCTGGCCTGAACTACTGGTTCTAGCCAGATTTTTTGTTTTCCGCCATGCAATCTATCGGTATCTACGAAGCCAAAAGCCGCTTTTCCGCCCTGGTCGAAATGGTCGAGCAAGGCGAAGAAGTTCGCATCACGCGCCATGGCAAAGAAGTCGTGCGCATGCTGCCCATGCGCCGCAAGCCTGTTATCACCGATGAACAGATTGCCCGTGAGCTGGAGCAGATCTCGGCCCTGCAGCAGACAGTGAAAGATCAAGCAGCCACAAACCCGGCGGCGAACAGCATCACCGGTTTGCGCCACACAGGACGGAGCCAGGCATGAGCGCCACCGCTTTTGTGCTCGATGCATCCGTCACCGCTGCCTGGCTGCTGCCTGACGACGCCAGCGAGCACACCAGACGCCTCTACACCCGTATCCGCCGCGATGAAGTCGACCCGCAAGCCCCCAACCTCTGGCAGTGGGAATGCGGCAACCTGATTGCATCGGGCGTGAATAATGGCCGTATCCCGCAGACTTCGGTCGAAGGCCTGTGGGGCGTGCTGGAAGCCATTCGCCACCGCGTGGAGCTGCACGACCTGGCTCCTGCACAGCACAAGGCCGTGCTGGATGTGGCGCTGGACACAGGCCTGCCCACCTACGATGCCGCATACCTGTGGCTGGCGCAGTCGCTGCGCCTGCCACTGGCCACATTCGATGCAGCCCAGATCGCGGCCGCCCGCAAAAGCGGCGTCACTGTCTGGGCTCCCGAAGATTTCTAATCCCTTTTTGCCACCCTCTTGCCCTTGATCACCATGCAACACGACAAGATTCTTATTCTGGACTTCGGCTCCCAGGTCACGCAGCTGATTGCTCGCCGCGTGCGCGAAGCCAATGTCTACTGCGAAGTTCACCCCTGCGATGTGAGCAGCGACTGGGTGCGCGAGTTTGCCGCCGACGGCAAGCTCAAGGGCATCATCCTGTCCGGCAGCCATGCCTCCGTCTACGAAGTGGACGACCGCGCTCCCGACGCCGTGTTCGAGCTGAACCTGCCCGTGCTGGGCATTTGCTACGGCATGCAGACCATGGCCACCCAGCTGGGCGGCAAGGTCGAAGGCTCCAACACCCGTGAATTCGGTTACGCCGAAGTGCGCGCCCATGGCCACACCAAGCTGCTGGAAGGCATCGAAGACTTCGCCACGGCCGAAGGCCACGGCATGCTCAAGGTCTGGATGAGCCACGGCGACAAGGTCACCGAGCTGCCTCCGGGCTTCAAGGTCATGGCCTCCACTCCCTCCTGCCCCATCGCCGGCATGGCCGACGAAGCACGTCGCTACTACGCCGTGCAGTTCCACCCCGAAGTCACGCACACCGTGCAGGGCCAGGCACTGCTCAACCGCTTTGTGCTCGACATCTGCGGCACGCAAGCTGACTGGATCATGGGCGACTACATCGAAGAAGCCGTGGCCAAGATCCGCGAGCAGGTAGGCGACGAAGAAGTGATCCTGGGCCTGTCCGGCGGCGTTGATTCGTCGGTGGCTGCAGCCCTGATCCACCGCGCCATCGGCGACCAGCTGACCTGCGTGTTCGTCGATCACGGTCTGCTGCGCCTGAACGAAGGCGATATGGTCATGGACATGTTCGAAGGCAAGCTGCACGCCAAGGTCGTGCGCGTCGATGCCTCGGCTCTGTTCCTGGGCGAGCTGGCCGGCGTGTCCGAGCCCGAGCAAAAGCGCAAGATCATCGGCCGCCTGTTCGTGGACGTATTCAAGGCAGAGGCCGAAAAGCTCAAGGCTGCCAACGCCGGCTCCAAGGGCGCCACTTTCCTGGCCCAGGGCACCATCTACCCCGACGTGATCGAGTCGGGCGGTGCCAAGAGCAAGAAGGCCGTCACCATCAAGAGCCACCACAACGTCGGCGGCCTGCCCGAGCAACTGGGCCTGAAGCTGCTGGAGCCCCTGCGCGATCTGTTCAAGGACGAAGTGCGCGAACTGGGCGTGGCCCTGGGCCTGCCCCGCGGCATGGTCTACCGCCATCCCTTCCCCGGCCCCGGCCTGGGCGTACGCATTCTGGGCGAAGTGAAGAAGGAATATGCCGACCTGCTGCGCCGCGCAGATGCCATCTTCATCGAAGAGCTGAACAACTGGATCGACGAAAAGACCGGCAAGAGCTGGTACGACCTGACCAGCCAGGCCTTTACCGTGTTCCTGCCCGTCAAGAGCGTGGGCGTGATGGGCGACGGCCGCACCTACGACTACGTCGTGGCCCTGCGCGCCGTGGTCACCAGTGACTTCATGACTGCCGACTGGGCCGAGCTGCCCTACGGCCTGCTCAAGAAGGTCTCCGGCCGCATCATCAACGAAGTGCGCGGCATCAACCGCGTCACCTATGACGTGAGCACCAAGCCACCAGCAACCATCGAGTGGGAATAATTTACAGTGATTCCAAGACGTCCAGCAGCGTCTTGGATTTCAAATAACTCTTTGAAATTCAAAGAGTTAAGTGTTTTTCGCAATCCTATACGGTGCAACGAGAACCACATATTTTTACGGCAAATTTGACGGTAAATCCGTGATTTCCTGAGGCGCTGCTTTCCTTTACCGACACGTGTTGTGACGGTAAAGTTTTTAAAGAAAGGCAGCCATGCTCACTGACACGGAACTGCGCAAACTGCGCCCTAAAGACAAGGCATTCAAAATTGCCGACCGAGACGGCATGTACGTCTCGGTCTCCCCTGCTGGAACCAAGTCGTTCCGATATGACTACCGTCTCAATGGCAGACGTGAAACGCTGACCATTGGCCGCTACGACGAGTCTCTCGGATCAAAGTCCTCCCGTGAGTCAAGCGAGCTTGAATTCGGTCTATCCGTTTCCCTGGCAGAAGCACGAGCGCTGCTTGCAATAGCTAGACGCAGCGTCGAAGCGGGTGAATCACCATCCAGAAGCAAAGTTGAAAAGCGACAAGAAGCAGCAGACGCGCTGACTTTCTCAAGCTGGGCTGAGCGCTATTTCGCTGACAAAGCGGACCCCAACAACAGTGCACGCTTGGCCGACTCGACCATCTCCATGCGGCGCTCTGTCTACAAGCGCTATCTGGAGGGCCCTTTTGGCAAGCTGAAGCTTGACGAAATCAAGCCAGCGCAGTTGATGAAACACTGCGAAAGCATTCGCGAAAAAGGTGCCTCTGCACCGGCTGTTCAAGTGCGCGAGATAGTCTTGCTGGTGTACCGCTTTGCAGCGGCAAAAGATAAGTCGTTTTCGGCGCCAAACCCCGCTGAAGCCATTCGCCCCAGCGATATAGCGACCTTCAAAGCGAGAGATCGCGCACTAAGCCCAAGCGAAATACGAAAATTTCTTGAAGCTTTAGATACAACAGCCACTGCCGCAACACTCCGCCTAGCATTGCGCTTTGTAATGTTAACAATGGTTCGCAAGGGCGAATTCATAAATGCCACCTGGGATGAAGTTGATTTTGATAATGCGACCTGGACAATTCCAAAAGAGCGCATGAAGACTGGAAAGCCGCATGTAGTCTATTTAAGCAACCAAGCACAAGATATTCTTGTCACATTTAAAACATGCTTTTCAACATCAAGTCACCTTCACCCCGGCCGTTATGACATGAATACGCCGATAAGCAATGCAACTCTTAATCGTGTTATCGAAGCGGCGGTTAAATCAATTAATTCTAAAAATGAAGCCTTTGAAAGCTTCACCGTCCATGACCTAAGAAGAACAGCCTCATCCCTACTTAATGAAGCTGGTTTTAATAGAGATTGGATTGAAAAATGCCTAGCTCATGAGGAAGGTAGTATTCGCGGCATCTATAACAAAGCGGAGTACGGTGAGCAACGCCGCGTCTTGCTCCAAGCATGGGCTGACATGATTGATGCTTGGAGCAATGAGGAAAGTGTTCAAGAAATTATTAAAAATGCAAAAATATCTGCAGCCAATGTTGCACTAGATTTTTATTGATAATAAATTTATGACAAATCAAAAACAAAATGCCTTAACAGCTATACCTGAATCCATGCGCCCAACCGAAGCCGATTGGATAAGGTATCGTGATGGAGCCGTCCTTAAGTGTTGGTCTGCAGCTTTACTAACTCTTAATATTAAACCAACTTTAAAAAATAAAGAATTCCTTGAAAAAAATTTTCCGGAAATATACGCTTCATTCAATCTTAGAGTTTCAGTGATATTAAAAAGACGAATTACAGATTCTGATCTGAGGCCAGTATCAGAAATTCTTGCAAAAAATCAACGCAATGATTTTTTGTCTTTGGCTGCTATTTCAAGGCTGGCAACGGAGCTTGACTGGGATGGAAATGATTATTTCCGCAATCACCTCACAACAAATAAATCAGAATCATTTTCTGGAAAGAAAATTTCAATAACAGAAAAGGAAAATATAAATTCAATAGAAAAATTGGGAATCGGAAATAAAAGAACATTGCTCCGGTATGCCGCCTTAATTCGCTTGTTGTGTATGTCCATCGAGAACAAACATAAATTCGAGAAATTTTGCAAGGAAATATTTCGACATAAAAAAGTAACTAATCAAGAAATTGGCTTGGCTATTGAGAGAACAGTTGCAACGTTTGCAGAAGAACTTTCAGCTGACTCCGTGCCTTATGGCTTCCAGCAGGATGCCAATGCTGATGAAGTAGCCAAAGCCAAGGCGGTCGTCAAAGCGCTGCTCGGATAAGTATCCAAGCCATGAAAATCTCGGAAAGTTTTAGAAATCCTGGAAACTTTTCGCCAAACTGGAAGGCCTCCTGACGAGCAAGCTACAACCTGAAATAGTGGCATCCATCGCGATACAGATGGATGCAAGCAGGGACGCCTGGCCTCCATCGCAAGCTCATAGCAATGATGGAGAAAGCCATGCAAAAGTTGATCAAAGAAGCGCTTGAGCAGAAGCGCGAAGCCCTGCTCCGTAAGCACGAGGTGCTGCGCTTGTTGGGCATTTCTAACAGCTCGTTCTACGCCTTCATTAAGGCAGGTAAGCTTCCGCCCGGGGTTCCGATTGGTCCGCGTATGAAAGGCTGGCCTGCAAGCGAAATCGATGCCTACATCCAATCTTGCATCGCGAAGCGTGACGTTCAGCAAGAAGGCGGTGCGGCATGAAACGCGCCCTCCGCAGCGAGAACACCAGCACTGAAATGTTGCCTTCGCTGACTGCTGATGTCTCTGCGATTTACCCCGGAGTGACGTTGGTGGCAGGACCTTATGGCGCATTGAGTATCTATTTCCAGCACGTGCTGCTCTTGGCGCTGGCAACTGCATCGACGGAACTGCCGATTCCTATGCCAAGTTGTGATCTGATCACATCCATTCACAGTGGAACACGCCGCCAACTCGAGATGATCAAGTGGAGTCATGTGCGGACAGGTATCGCTGCATATGCCAATAGCGCATTCAAGTTTGAGTATTTGCAAGCATCCACTGCATTGAATCTAACAAGCCCGGAGATGGTTTCTCGGTTTGCTTGCAAGCGCAAAAGTGCATTGGAAAGATCCTGCTTTTTGCTTGTGATGGCAGATGGTATGTTGCCCATTGATGAGGGTTTGATGGAGCTTCGTCGCTTAGGGGAGGCAAACAATGCCTACTTCATTGTGATTTGCCCCGGTATGACTCTCCATGCCAAGTACCAAGCCATTGTTACCGAGTTGCTTGTTGTGAGTCAGGGTGAGCCTGACCCAGGGTACGAAGAGGCTTTCACCATTGCCAGCCCTGATCTCTTCAGCTCTTTTCAGCCTTCGCTCGGTAAGGTGGTCTGCAACACACGTATGAGTGATTCTGGCCTTGAAACTGAAATCACTCCTTATGTTTCTGATAACCTCAAGACCCGTTTGATGGCAATTCTGAAGTTGAGTGGATGGAGCATGCAAAGGATTGGCGACTTGTTTGAGATGGATAAGTCCAATGTCAGCCGCAAGCTCCGCAATGTGGTTGCCACCATCCCCGATGGTTGGGACGACGACATGTTTGTGCAGTGGCTGAATGCCTGCGGAATTGATCCCGCAAAACGACATGGCGGCAAAAATGCTCGTGATCGTGGGACCGTGAAATCTTCTCAAACCATTGCACCGGATGATCGCAACGAGCGCAACACGCGCAACGAGATCAAGCCAAAAAAGAAGCCGCGCTAGCAGTTTTGTATTGGGGCTCTGCGTGCAATTGGGGCATCAACACATTCCGATTGGCCATGTTTCCGGTAGCTCTAATAAGTATGCAATCAATAGCTGTAGCTATGTAGATATGCACCAGTACTGATCTACAGCCAACATAGAGCTACACACCACCACCGTCACAGCAGCTCAGCAAGAAGGCGCTTGCGCCATCCACGCTAGGCAAGCTGTATTCGGTGCACCAACTCTGTTCAGTGCTCATCTGCACTCAGAGCAAATCAAAACTGTAAATAACTTGAGCATCGACAGCATGGTGCTCTGTGCCTCTCCGCGCCCGCAAACCACAACGGCGCGGGCACGCCTGCGACATAGCGCTCGAACTGGCGGAGATCGGGCCACGGCTCCATGCCACCAGATGCAACCGATGCGCGAAGGCCATCAAGTTCGTCCACCAAGTTCAAAGAGCAATGGTATGAAATTACGTCCTAAACCTCTGAAGCCTGCCGTAGAGCATTCGGTATTCGTTGCGCAGTTTGGCAGCGAAGTCAAAACAGTATGTGACCCTGCTGTAAAGCATCCCTGCCTGCATCATCTCTTGCCCTGCAGTGCAGCCTTGTGCAAGGAGGTGATGGTATGAGCACCGTCACCTGTGTTGGCAAAGACCGGCTGCAGATCACCCTCTCCAAGAAACAGCGTCGAGCTTTGCGTGAGCAACTCAGCTTGGCTGATGCAAACAATGACAGCGCCATGTTGCGCAGTCATTTTGAACTCCGGCACTTGATCGATCTGGATCATATCTATGCCAGTACCAAACATTGGGGCAAGTCTGCGAACGATGAAAACTTGGTGCAAATCCTTGCGGAGTACGCTGAAACGGCTCTGCCTTACTTGGAGGAGCAGGCCCCTCCTGTACTCCAGCATATCTTTGACGAGACGCGCGTCATCTGGGGCTGGCAGCAGTACGCGGATGTTTGTGTGCTCGGAATGCCACCGCGCAGCGCTAAGCACGGCTTCTTGTTGATTGGCGATTTCTGGCCCGATCTGAGCAGCTTGGCGCGTAGCGTCAAAACAGAGCTGTGCCGCGCTAACTGCCAGCCCGCCTAACAGCACATTGGTCCAGCGCGTCGACTTCAGATTTCTTTGAGCCCGTGGCAACGAGAGTCATGGGCAAGACGAACTCTTTTTGATCGAGTCGCTGTGCTAGGCCATTTGCCCCAAACACCAAGTTCAGAAAGCTATGGTATGAAATTACGCCCAGTTGTCCTGAAGCCAGTTATTGATCGCCTTGCGTGGAAGCTGAAGTGGAGTTGCAGCAATGACCGCGATCATCCTGACTACCAAGATGTGCTCAGCGTCGTCAAAGAAGAAATCGCAGCCGGGAATTGTGAGTGGGCCTATCTCAGCGGTCCCAAGTACTGCATCAACGTCCACATCCTGCTCAACGGAGAAAGCAATGCTCTTGTTCAGTTGGTTGCCGTTAATTCCAAAAAGCAAAGGTATGGACTGCGCATTGATTGCAACCCCGCAAAATTGCAGCCCGGAGATGCTGAAAAGCTTCACGCTGTCATTCGCCGCATCATCGGTCATCGTGAGTACAACCGCTTGATGCGTAAGCCGTTGCTCCAAGTATTTCACGTTGCTGTGGACGTTCTGAATCTGGCCCTGAGCAAGGTGCTGGTGCAGTACAAAAACGGCCAACGCATGACGGTGTTCGGCAAGCGCGTGAACATCAAGAGCGGCATCATCGAAGGCTATAACTTTGGCAGTGTCAAAAGCAACTACCAAACAGCGGCTTACGACAAGCGGCAGGAGCGTGTGCATGCAGCGGCCGTGGAGTTGGCAAAGAAGGGCAGCGCTGGCACAGATGATGATCCGCTGACCAACAACAAGATCAAGCAACTCAAAAAAGCCATCCACGGTTGCGAGACCACACGTATTGAAGTGCGTGGCAAGAAGATGCTCAGCCTGCCGCTGTGGAAGCTGCCACAGCAAACCAACCGCTTTGAGCGCTTTCGCTTTGCTGATCTATCTGTTGATGGCTCTGAGTTGCCACCTCTGATCGAGAAAGCGTTTCTGGCGATGTGCCGCCAAGACGGCGTAAAAGCCGCTCTAGCTGCGTTCAAGCATACGGAGTATGCCCGCAGCGTCCCCAAGTTCTGGCGCAGCCACCAAGCCACGTGGTGGCAACCGGAGCAGCTGTGGGAGCAGGCTTGTGCGGCACTGCGTGAGTCCAGAATTTTCCCGGATTCTGCGTTTGAGCCTCCCTACAAGCGCATCTAGGACCTCAGCACTGCGCAACTGGATAGTTGCGGCTCGGAATTCAATGGCCGGATGGCGGTATGCGCTGTCCGGCCTTTTTTATTGTTGGTCAAGCGCGTTTTTAATGTGCATGGCTGGAGCGCTATTGCCAAGAGCAAAAAAAAAGCGCCACGACTGTTCTGGCAGCTTCTTGCACCATTGGTCTATGCAATGAGGGCTGGTGTGAGCGTCGGTCCGTCCTATCGCTCCATGGTAGCCATCTTGCCTACCATTAGTGACTGTCGACCGAAACCAAAAGACCTATCGGTTTTTGACAGCCATGCCGGAGACGACAGTGCAACTACGGAGGTGTGCACTCCAGTTGACCTGACCATCTGCGCTTGCTACGGCTTGTGGGCCACTGCGTTCGGCCAGGAGAAGTTAACCAGTGTTTTTCGTGGCTGACTGCTTCAGGCCGCTGATAACCGTCATTCACATGCCCCTCTATGAACGACCGCGTCACTCAACAGCGGACGCTGGGCGCCATCAGCAACATGACATGACTCTCATCGTCATTCGTCGACAGCGGCTGATCGATCATCGAGCCACCATTTGTCGATGAATTCTCGATTCTCCAGGTGTGAGGCCCAAAGTGAACTTGCTCCCTCCCAAGTTGAGTCGACCGAACATCTCCCTACGCGCCCGTTCATCGGCTTTCCCATTGAGTTCGATGACCTGAATGGTCGACCTCTTGAAACGTATCTGCCTCGGCTTAGCGAAATTGGAGAATCGCATTCCGTTGGCTGTGGTGAGCCGGACTAAATCCCAGAGGCGGAGGCGGTCCGAGAGGAAGTTGTCCAGGATTCGCACGCGCTGTGATCCATCAATGATCTCCAACGCACCTACCAGACCCCCAATCCTCACGTTGGCAGCGAAGATGAACGGAACTGGAAGGCGGATCAGAATGGACTCGTTGAACCAAGACTGCTGTTTGGCACTCCAGACGAGCTCTCATGGATAGTCAGGAATGAAGACTTCCGACACGTCGGTATCTTGACCATCGATTAGCTTACTCACAAGCACTTCGATGGGCCATTCCCGGATCTCATAGTCCGTAATCTTCTGCAACTCTTCGATCTGATTCTCGGCAACGGCTGCTTACTCCGCACTAATGGATGAAAGTTATTCTTGGCTCACTGTGTCCTCTTCATTGAAAAATCATTCTCATGACCTTCTTCAAAGAAGTTCAGATTTTTACGAACCAGTCGCCATACCAACGGAAATCCGAAGAGAACTCGACGATCAGATACTGCGGTCGAAGTGCCCTTTCAACGCCATTTCGAGAACACGCTGTGGTCGCCGCTCGGCATGGAATGAGTCGATCACCAAAGTCCGGCCAGCAAAGCCATCTGCGTCTGCAATGGCTTTCACCGCCCCGTGCGACCAGAACGGATGCGCCACGACGAACCTCGCGTCCTCCGTTGTGGTGCTGCGAATGGCGGGAAGGCCAAGCGAACCGATCCGTTCGACCTCGAAGCGGTCAGGCCTCAGTGCGGCAAGATCTTGCGCTTGTGCATAAGCAATGTCTTTCCAGTCGCGCAACTCGGGAATATCCCAGTCGCCGTCGAGGCCTGCGGAAAAATCAGGCGTGCACAGCAGCCTGAGAGCAGACAGTCCCAGCCGCCAGTCGAGCAAGCCATGGTAGGTACGGTTGCCATAGCGTTGCATGCAGATATAGCACGCTGCGCGACAGTTCGTCGGATGCCTATCCCCAAAGAAACGCCCTACCAGCTCGTCGCGCTCGGGTTCTTCGACCATGCTCCGAATCAGACGCATGGCCAGCGGCGAGGGCCCATCGGCCAGTCGACGGCAGAAACCAGCACCGTTGCTAAGATTGTCCGCGAGCAAGACAGTGGGGCGATCGGCTGAAAGCCTCGGCTCAAGCGCGTCGAACTCCTCGGGGTCGATATCCATCTCAAGAGCGGCTCTTTGAAGGAGTAGCTGCGTTGCACTTATCCAGGCAGCTCGCACGCCCGTGTCGGTCGCGCGTCGGGAGATACGGGCGACATCCAAGCAATCGGGTATGGTCGATGGCATCAAATACAAGGCATCAGTGTTCTTCCGAGCCATCAGCCTCACGATCGACTCTTGGCCCGCACCTTCGACGATGCCGCGCCGCTGCGCCGTTCTGCCCACGTCTTTGAGTAGAGCCTGCCCGGGCAGATTCCATCGCGCACCAGCGCCGGCTGCTATCCGGTGCTTCTCATATTCCTGCACCTCGAAAGGCTCGGCATCCTGACCTGCTTCGGACAGACCCTCATTGAGGCGGAGGACCTTGGCTGTCGAAGATGCTCCTATGAGCGCGTTCGACCCGACGCAGGGAGATGCTGAGAAGGCCTCATTGGCCTCAAGGGCGACCACGCGACGGAAAGAGCGCAACTGCTCGGCATCATTGACATCTTTGGGCACGAAATCGGTCGTGAAAGCAGCAGGGCTGACGAACCGGAGATAGGACGTGGCTGCGATCACCGCTCTGCAGTCCGGACAAGCCGAGTCATGCTCTGGTTGCGGGGCGGCGCCTGTGACAGCGCCGCATTTCTCGCACCGAGCAATCCATCGTTGACTGTCGACCCAGTGCCCTAAGGCACTCGCACTCGATCGAAATCTCGGCGGCATCAGCTGCGGTGAGAACCCAGCGCAATCGTAGCGACGCTTGTCTTTCACCAGTGACCTGCCAGGCGCGAACTCGAACACGGCGAGATCTAGCTCCCGATCGACCGTTGCGAACCGCTTAGATTCCCCAGTGCCGACGACACCCGTGTAGAGAGACCGCACCCTCGTAGGCATGCCATACAACGGGAACAGACCGTGCTCCGCAAGGAACTCGGCAAGCGGCATATCCGATCCGTGGACGTTGCCTCGAAGGCTCCAGATGGCATCGATGGTGTTGGCAACAGATAGCTTTCCGGTCAACGCTTCGATCAGATCCTGGCTGCCATCGGCAATAGCTGCTATGACTGCATCTCTCACAGTGGTTGTGCGCGCAAGTGCTACTTCGAGCAACTGCCGCCAGGGCGAGTCGTCGGCTAGCACCAGCGAGGCCATAGGGAACTCCCCGTTGGTGTCTCGAATCTCGTCCCCTGGATAAACACCGCTGCTCTCGTCTCGGATGAGCGCGAAGGCCGCGACCAGCCAGGCTTTGCGGACGATCCGCGATGGGATCTCTGGATGCTCAGAGGTCAGGAACGGCGGCGGCGGCGCTTCACCTGTGATCGCAGCGGGTACGCGAAAATAATGCAGATCGTGACTACGACTCCTGCACAACGTCGTGACGAGTGAGAACGCTTGGCCGCGTCGACCTGCGCGTCCGACACGCTGTTGATAGTTGAAGCGCTGTGGCGGCATGTTGGCTTGATAGACCGCCTGCAGTGGACCAATGTCGATGCCGACTTCCATCGTCGTAGTCACGGATAGGAGGTCGATCTCCCTTGCGCGTTTGGACAGACCAGATCCGCGAATTTCGTCATCCACGAAGATGCCACGGAAAGCTCGCAACCGTTCCCCCGGCTGATCGGTCTGTCCCGTCAGCTCCGCGCAGCTCAGACGGAACGCCGATGACGCATCCTCTCCGCCACGGGAGATACGACGGCCCAGGAAATTCTGCATCCTGAGTTCCTTGATCTGCCCATCTGGTTCAGACGGGAGCCATTCGAAGCACCTGGTGCAAATCCGAAGGCCTTGGTGGAGATGTACGCGACCGCAGGCGCCACAACGCCACCAGGGATCCGTGTCTTTCACAAGTCGAACGAATATCTTGTCCAACACCACGATGCCGTTGCTATGGCCGAGGCTTTCCAACCGGGCAAGGAAGTCGCGCAGGACATGCTCTTGGTCCTGACCAGTCTTGCTTGCGAAGCGCTTCAGCCGGCTCGGGAACTCGGAGGGGCGGGAGACGGCTGCGACGTCGCGATACTGGTTGCCTTCTACCTGGTAGCTGTCCCCCAGAACGCGCAGCAGGGCATCTACCTTGTCGGAGTCCGTCTCGCTGGCACTGGTGAGCGACGGGTAACCTATACCGGTCTCCTCAAGCGCGAAGTAGGTCTTCGAGAACAAGACCTCGTAAGTCAGGGGTCTTTGCGCTTTGACCATCGCAGCGCGCGCTTCACCAGCGGTGTCGTACTCGTCGATGGACCGCCACTCGACCTTTTCGTCCCGGATGGCCATCCAGGAGTGCCAAGGCATGCCCTTGATGGGTGCGATGCCGGCAGGGTCGACAGGATGTACCCCGAGTTCGACGTGACGTCTCATCAGTGCCTTCATGCTTCGATCGCCAGGGCTCCGCGGCTCAAGGATCGTCGATAACGGGACCCTTGACCCATCCCCAACCTTCTTCAGGCGTTCGATCTCTTCATCCAGCAGGAACGCCGCTTTCCTGTCCCCAGCCGCCCAAAGTCGTTGCATCTCCTTCTCCATGTCGGCGAGCTGCAGTGGCGATGGGGTTCCCGCGGAGGCCCCAACCCGCTTGAGCTCATCGACGAGAAGCTGCCTCCGCATGTCCTGGTGGTGGCGTGCCTCAATGTTCAGAGCTGCGCGCGCCGCGTCCTGGCGGCTGTCCGAGAACACGATCGACTTCGGGGCTGCCCCCGAGACATGCAGCAACGAGAAGAGTTCGCTTGCCAACAACTGGGATGCCTTCGCGAAACCAGTTCGGAAGCTTCGCAGCGGCGACTTGACGCCGATCTTGCGTTGGGAGTAGTCGGTCGCACACGATGGACAACAACGCGGCAATGCCGATCCAGCCTGCTGTGCCAGCGCTTTTGGAGCGGAGAACAACAGTCCTGGCACTGCGTACTGCCCCCCTGGCGCGCTGGTGAGAATGCTGTTACGCGTATCGAGCGAACGCGCAAGCCAATCTTCGCCAGCCGCCTTGTCGCGTGGAGCATTTCGCGTTGGCCAGAACACCGCATAGTCGACGTGTGCCAGCTCCTCGTAGAGCGCATCCGATGCCCGTTCGGGAAGCTCCTCCAGATTTGGAGCAGTGGTGAGCACCTCGGTGACTGAGTTGCCATCGGGCGTACGGCGTCCTCCCACGAACAGTTCGCCACATGCCTCACAGTACACGAGCTCCACCAAACGGCGAATGGTTCCATCAGCGCAAGCTCCGTGCGTGGTCCCTCTCTCGATAGTGAGATTCTCGAACCGAGTCCGATGCTCCTCGCTTCGAAGCGACGCGAACAAGCCTTCGGCGCTTCGGAAGAACATGTGTAGCCTGAGGCTGGGCAGATTGCTTGGTACAGGCTTCCCGTACATCGCTGGTGCGCCTACACGGTCTGCCAGAGCGCGAAGGACACAAAGCCCCTGGAGCGCGGCGTGCCGATCCGGAATAGGTCCGAAGAGCCGGAGGGCGACCTCGTCAGCTGAAGTGGCCCTGGGCCGCCCGGTCGTCGAGTCCTTACAAACATGCGCCAAAGCTGCAGCCAATTGCGAGATGACCGCGACGGACAGCTCCGCGGCATCCCCTGCACGGGCGCCGATCCCTAACGCTGCCGCCGCATTCGCAAAGGTAAGGTCTAGATCATCGGTGCGCTCCACCAAGCGGCTGACGAATCGATCCGCGCCTTCGGCGAAGCGATCCACGACGTCGACGAACGGCGCTGCAGCCAGCGGCAACGCCACCGCCGCCGGGATATGCAGAGTCTCACCAGGGACGACCGCCTCTGGCCATCTCTCGGAGGAACCTCCATCGCCTGCACCTGCCGATGTGCCAAAGGAGCCGAAGAACTGGCGCAAGTAGATCGCGGTTTGATCTGCACCCTCTTCATTACCTGTCGGCAACGAGGCGCTTGACCCAAGGATCCGCAGTTTGTGGCGCAGGTCGGACCGATCAAGGCCAAGTCGTGCGAAGAGTGAACGCAGGAGCCCGACGATTTCGGATCCTGCCGAGCCACGAATCAAATGAAGTTCGTCCAGTACGAGGTAGAAGTAGGCGTTGGGGTCGGTCTCCAGCCAATGGCGGGTGCTATCCCAAATACTTGCCTCGACCTCTCTAACGAGCATCGTCGCCAACATCGAAGTATTGGTGACGAGGACATCCGGAGGGCTCGCCTGCATGTCCCATCGACTGAGCAGCTCTCCTCCGCCATACGACGCGAACATGTAACGCGTGTCCTCGTGACTCGGGACGTCCTCTCCCCTACTCCGCGCGGAATCCACGAGTTCGCGTTCACGAGCGTCGTGCTCGCGAGCGATAGATTGGTCGCGATGCATCTCGGACAACCGCCCTCTCAGGGTGTCCTTGCGCCGTTCAAGGCTTTTCATCTCCGCAGGATCGTCAGCCAGACGCGGATGATGAAGGTGGCCAGTGACCGGCGTATCACCCGTGTAGCGTCCGAAGAAGATACGATTGCCCGCGAATCGCTCGTCCATGACGGCATGCGCATCCGGAGAGTCGAGTGTGCGGCGCAGCCGTGCCATCTGATCTTCGACCAGCGCGTTCATTGGATAGAGCAGGATGGCTCGAACGGCTTTCGGACGCCGGGCATCCTCACCATCGCGGCAAGCTTGGAAATCTTCTCCACGAAGGAACCACGGCTCCGTTGCGAGGACGCGCTTCGGCTTCGGCCAATGCACGGCCTCTTCCGCAAGCGCAGCGAGCAGTGGCAACATGAACGACTCGGTCTTGCCCGACCCCGTCCCGGACGTCACGATCCCTGGGCTACCGGCTGTCACTCCTCGTTCGAGCATCGCCCACTGATGCGTGTACGGGCGAACGTGATCCGGACTGCGCCAACGTACTGCCCTATCACCGCTTGGCACGCCTGGAAAGAGTCCTGAGAGTACCAGTTCGGCGAATGCTCGACGTGCTTCATAGGACAAGCCACGCAACGGATTGGATTCCTCGGGAAGATCCACCACTTGCTCAATCGCGAACTCACATTGCCGATAGCGTGGAACTACTTCGAGATAAGGCTCGGTAGCCAGCGTACCAGGGCGGCGCAGAAGGTCTCTGCGCGCATCCGAGACGGCTTCGTCCCGAATGCGGAATGCAGTGTCCAGATAGCTGAGCCAGAACTCACGGATGCGACGAAAGCCGCCGAATGGATCGATCATTGAATAAGCTCCCTCAACTCATGTCCCGGAGGCCCGCGATCGTGCGCGCAGCCTCACACAAAGATTGCTGCGTGGCGTCCGGCTCTGCCCCCGCCCAGAACCTCGCCCAGCCCGCGATCAATTGAACGCTCGGGCCACTCGCACTGTCGCGTGCGATCCCTGCGATGCGGAGAGCCCTACCGATGGACGGCGGGTCCACGTCTAGGCCACAAAGCTCACGGGCCACGCGTGGTGATGGATCGTACGGATATACGCCGGCCACCAGCCGAGTCGACTCCCCTGCCAATGCTGCGCCCAGCACTACGTTGCACGAGGTAGCACTCTGTGAGGACCTAGGAACGACCACTGCCAGTGCCCTAGCCGGATCGCTTCCACCTGATCGCAATTGTCGCGTTTCGCTCGCAATGCAAGAGGCCGTAGCAACGATGAGGAGGTTTGACGGACGATCCGGCGACGAGAGAGCGGACATGAGCGATGCAAGCCAGAGTCGGAAGGGGGCTGCATCCAGGTCTCGTAGACAGACCAGGACCGTTTCCTCAGGAAAGGTGGTAGCTCGATGCCACGCGAGCGCGAACGCAGTAGGCCGCCCCGTCGCAGCCATGCGCCATACGTCGTCCAACCCAATGATCGAGGGATCCAAGGCGTGAACTCGCACTTGCCCACCAGACACTGCCCGAGCATAGGCCTGCAACGCATTTTCGGCCATGCTTCCCGCTACGAGCACGGGTTCGCCCGCACGAACCAAGACATCGAGCAAAGAGAGATCCTGGAGCTGGATACCGTAGTTCTCGGCCTCCTGTGTCAACCGTTCGTGAAGGTTGGAAAGCTCAATCTTGCCGGTCTGAATCGCTGTCGGAAGGGCCCAGGGCGGGGTGCTCGACGGAACGAATGAGGGGACGTCCTTCCCTACCCCTGCAAGCCAATCACGCAAGCGCTCGGCAAGAATTGCCGTTGCGGCAACATCGGATGCTCCTACGGCCCCGAAAGCTCGACGAGCCTCCTGCACGAAATCGGTCAGCCGCTGCTCAACGGCATTGGAAGCGGCGACGATCTCGTCATGCCCATGCCGCACCGATGCGTATGCCTCCTGCGCGGCTTGCGCTTCCCCTTTCAATCGCTCCGTCTCCTCGCGAGCCGATCGAATCAGGTCGGTTGATGTCGCCATCTCGGCGTGCAAGGTTCTAGTATTTTCCGCCAGAAGGTCTTGCTCGCCGCGCAGCGCATGGACCCGACCATCGAGAGCAGCTTCGGAGGTGCGCTTCTCGGTGATGCGTCGCTCCAACGATTGGAGCTCTTCGCGTTTCGAGGTGAGGCGTAGATCAATCTCTGCGCGAACGCGGGTCTCAATCTCCTCTGCAGCTTCTGCGGTCCGCTGCTCGATGGCACGAGCGAGCATCGCACGTGCCTCGTCAGATTTTAGTAAGAGGTCGCAAAGCTCGCGAAGACCCAACATTGCACGCGCAGCGGTAGGCCATTCAGCACGCATTCGATTCACGATGGCCTGGAAGTCAATTGCATCCTCGCCAGCGAGCCGCCCATCTCGTAGCGCCCGTTGGAGCCGCTTATATGGCTGCTCGCTTCCGGCAAGCATCGACTGGTAAGCCGAGACGGCATCGGAAAACCCTTCGAATGCCTGCGATAGGAAGTCTGCATCCGTCAGCCAGCAGGTAGTCCTAACGACTTCCGCGTCCAATGGCTCTGGCAAAAAGGGGAATCGCCCTTCCGGATCCACCGCCCCCCAGCTGGGTTTCGCGCGCAAGAGCTCGACGACCCCATCAGCGGGCAATTTGGCCTTCCAGGTCGTCCCCACCTTGCCGAATTTCAAGCGGGCGCAGAATCCATCCTCAAGCAGGACGACTGCCGTATTTCCGTTTCCTTCGGGAAGCGTCACCCCACGATCGCAAAGCAAGTGACGTGCCTTTGCCATCGACATGCTCGAAAAGTTCAGCAAGGAATCCGCGCGTTGAGGAGATTCCGCCGTCGCGGCGATTCCGCCATCCGTAGCAGCCGTGCGGCGAAACAGCCAAGAGGTATCCACGTGCTGACCAGTAGTGACGGTTCCATCTCCGTAGATCAGCGCGGCATTGCGGCCACGTCGGTTCGTCTCAGCGACCGACTCCCAATGCACCCCATTGAAACGAGCAACCGCAGAGAAGCCGAATTGAGTATTGAACGGGCCTGCCGCCTTTTTTAGACGACCAAGCCACAGATCTTCGCAGCCTTGCATGAGTATTGGATCCTCCTGATTCAACGGTTAGCCCGAACTCTTGACCAGCCATCGCTCCGATGGCGTGAGAGTCCGATGGCAGCGGCTTCCCGCCGAGGTCGATCTGTCGCGAGTATCTGATTGGGGTCGCAGAACAAGCTCCAGCCCATAATGCGCCCAGCCACTCTGCCGGCTCCTTCACCATACGCATAGGTCCAACGTCCATCGACGAAGACTGGACCGGAGGCGAGCTGCTCCTCTCGACGTAGTCGCACTGCGATGGGAAGTGGCATGTAGCCCTGTTCGGCAATGCGCAGCCAACTGCTGCCTAGATGTCTGAAGAGCGGCATGCCAGCGCGCCGGTGTGCTTCCAGAATTGCGGCCGTGCGACTCGTAGTGGTGAATTCAGCACCTGCGCCGGTCACCGCGTATAGATCGTGGCGATCGCCATCCTCGCGTCGCCACCAGCTCAGATCTACGACCCCGCGCGCATCGATGACTCCTCGAAAGCCCGCGACTTGCCAATTCCAAACCTTATGGCGGGAGAATCCCGTCGTTGCAGCCTGACCATTGGGCCAACAGTCGGGCGCGATACCTTCAACGCTGGATGACCGATCCATCACGGCCCAGCCGAGCTCCTTGGCCAGCTCGTCGGTTCGAGGACCATGCGCGACCAAGCTATGTGGCGAGAAGGGGCCGAACCCTTGCCGAACTTCGACTCGCCCACCCATGGCACAGGTGGCGCGCGTGAATCTAGCCCTGATTTCCGCCGGCGCAGCTCCCTCCAGCAAGGTTGCACTGACATCATTCGATTCCAGCGGCACGAGGATTGGAGGCAGCAACATCCAGTACGTGGCGCGCCATGTCTCCGACAGTCGGCGCTCCAGCCATCCCGCTTCTTCCAGTGCTCGGAGGACGTCCCAAGGCGGCGGTCCTGGGCACATGTCATTTATGCTTTCGACAAGTGCTCCTTCGGCCCAGCCGGAGCGACCCAATGCATATATCGCCTCAAGGAGATCATCAAACCTATCAGAATGAGGAGTGTTCGCCTGTTCAGCGAGCGCTGCGGATGAAATAACAAAAGGACGCGGTATGGCTGAAGCCAAAACCGGCGAAACGAACTCGACTTCGGTCCGTGTATCACGTCGCCCGATCGAAAGTTCACTGTGCGTGGGCGCGTCGGCGACGAATCGAACCGGAAGCTCCACCGCGAGAATTTCATCTCCCACGACGGATTCGCGTAGCCGAAAGCGGAACAAGCCTTCAATGGTCTTCTCCGTCGAGATGACGAAGCGCCCTGGGCCCTCTTGCTGGAGCATCGGCGACTCGGATTGCTCAGCGCCCGGTCGCACATCGACGTCTCCGGTGCCGACGCTCCGAAGCATTGGTAAGAGCGACTGCCGCCCCAACCATCCAGCACGGGTACGCACTCCACCCTCGAGACGCAGTGGACGAGATCGTTCTGCTTCGACCTGAATACCGAGCGCGCGATGTATGTCGACTGATTCCGAGGCTCCAACAGGACCGAGATGAAGCCAACCCTCTGCAACCGCTGAAAGCCGCTGCTGAAAAGACACGGGAAGACGTCGCTTCAGGCCCTCACGGATCAGGTACCTGTGCGGCTCTATACCATCCGGCGCAGCCGCAGTGGCAACCCAGACACCGAATCGCTCTGACATGAATGGCACAACGCCACGTTCGAAGAAGCTACACCATCGATCGGTGGCCGGCCCCCCCCATTCCTTGGCCGAACGAACGAAACGCGCAGGAGGCACGAGGAGTGCCACACGCGGCGACGCAGACCTGCCGCTGCCTTCATCAACGAAACTCGCAAGCACCTGCATATCGGCATCAATCACTCCATCTGCCAACTCCAGCCTGACGCGGTTTGGACCGTGCTTTGCGTTTCGCCGTACGTCACCTGACGCGTAGCAAACGACGCGCCAGAAGCGGTGTAGCTCAAGTAGGGAGTTGCCGCGGCCATAAAGCATGCCGAACGACCTAGCCGCCTGAATCATCTCGGGTCGATAACCGCGCTCCTCGGTGACCATCGGACAGATATGAAGGGCAGTCTTGACAGGGTCCTTGGACGCTGTAGAGAACCCTGCATTGACTTGAATGTCGATTCGCAACTTCTTGACGGCCCGCCAGTTTGGAAAGGCGATGGCGTTCGTTAGGCCGATGTGTGTTCCAACTCCCGGGGGAGGAAGAATCACAGGACGAATGCCGTTTCCTGCATCGTACTGACGACGACTCCAGACTTCTAAGCGCTTCCAGAGATCTGGGAGGGCTCGGCGACCGATAGCTCTGTCCGTGCGCAGGAATCCTTTGAGGTTGTGCCCAAAGTCCTGACTCTCCTCATCGGCATGGGCCGATGCCACCACCGCGCAGCTCAGCACCAAGAATCGAAAGTAGCCAGGCGCATTACTATCTGGCCATGCGGCAGTCCAACCGTGCTCGAAGACCTCTCCAACCCCTTCGGCACCACCGCAGGCCTGTCCAAGCCAGCCCTTCGCGACTTCAAAATTAGGTGCGTCGAGCGCTTCGCATAATGCGGGCTCGGTAGCGTCCAGATAGGTAACGGGACCAGCACCGTTTAATCCATTCGACCCCAAGAAGTACGTTACGAGCGCCGCTTCGATCTTGACCGGTGTAACACGCTGCAGATTCATCGACATGAACTTCGCCAGCCCAATGTGCGCCAACATTTGCGGTTAGATGACTTTGGGGAGTAAAGAAGCTTTTTCGACTCATCAAGGGCCGACGCGCGTGAGCGCTGGTTCGACCAGGCCAACGACTCGTGACGCAATCGGGTACGCTTGGTGTTCCGCTCTCGCTGAATCCGCCTCAAAAGTCTTGGAGGCTTTAGACACGACATAGGCGCTCCCTCACCAGTCGATTCAAAGGGTCTAATCCTCCCGCTCAGCCGAGAAAATTCAAAGACGGTGGACAGAGAAGTTTTATTTTGTTCGGCCTCATCCCAGTCGCTGATTTTCCACATGCAGCCAGATTCTCCATACAGGAATTGTTAGCAGGCTCTCTTGACCTGAAAGCTCATAAGCCTCATTTTGAGTAATGGGTAGACAGGCACACCGAACCCTTTAGAAGCCACATCTATGAAGTCTCACGAAGAAGCACGAATCTCAATTTGGCACGCTGCAAATGGAGCGCACGGAGTCCCTCAACGCTCTCCCGACTGCTTCACCAAGCTTTGGAGGTACGGCGTTTCCTATCAAGCGCGCGATTGGCTTAGCAACGACACTACGCCCCGGCTCCACGAACTTGTAGTCGGGGGGGGAACGACTGAAAGATAGCGGCCTCTCGAAGCGTGATAGCCCTATCTTGCTCAGGGTGACCAAAACGCCCGTTTCCAAAGCCGTTGCAAAGCGTCGTCATCGTCGGTGCGGGGCGATCCCACACCATCCGTCCGTAGACTCCTGCAGAGTGCTTGCCGCTTTCCTTTCGATGACAATCGGCTACGAGCTCTAGCGGCCAGTCTCGCCATGTGCCCCCTGGCTTGGAGGCTCTCACCCGGGCCTTGTTCAACTCCGACAAAGCAGGCGCACGATGCAGGGGATCCGATTCACATATCTCGCCATCCGCGACCTTGGGGAGTGTTCCTACAGCATCCCGCACAGTCATCCAGTGCTCTGCTCCGGGATGGGTGGGCTTAGGGATATCTACAGGCCCTAACCGAGAAGCAAGCAATACCAGACGACGTCGTTGCTGAGGAGCCCCATAGTCTGCTGCATTCAGGACTTGGTACTTCACGTGATAACCCAACCCTTCTAACGTCGCCAGAAAATCCTTGAATGGCTCCTTGTTCTGTAGGCCTGGAACATTCTCCATGGTAACCAAGTGCGGCATCGTCTCCCTAACCAATCTTGAGAACTGGAACAGCAAACCCCATTTGGCATTGTCCGCAGCAACTCGAGTGTTTGCATAACTAGAAAAAGGTTGACACGGCGCACATCCGGCCAGAAGTCGAATGCAGTCATCACTCCAAAGCGCCGCCAGCTCATCTCCAGCCACAGTGGTGACGTCGCGCAAAAGAAACTTTGCTCCAGGATGATTGGCTTCATAAGGGTACTGACAAGCGGCATCCAGGTCCAATCCCGCAACGATATCGACCTTGGCAGACCTCAACCCGTGACTCAGCCCGCCTGCACCGCAGAACAAGTCAATCCCTTCAATGCAAGGCAGAACACTACGCGCCATCGAAATACTCCACCTTATCTCATTCGCCCATACTAAAAATCAATAACATGGAATCATCGAATGCAAAAATTTAAAATTACATTATAAACACTTCAGCATTCCATCAATTTAAAATACTAAAAAATAGATGTGGCCGATCTACTTTCTCATCCATGAGCGGCATTGTCTATGGTGTGGCGCTCAACTCGAATACAAGGAGTGCTTACTCTGTAAAAGGAGCACTTGACCAAGATAACCAGGATAATGGTGGCCTTTGCAGCCACCATACGCACTTCTTCGACAAGAAGATGCGGGAAGATTAGGGCCGCTCAAGAAATCGAATTGACATCCCTGCAACTGACCTGCTCCGAGGTATCGAGACAGGAGTTTCGGAGGATGTCGAATTGCGGATCATGACATGGGTGCCGCTCAAGTCCCGCCGAGGTCGATGACTGCTTAGTGGCAAGCAGCGTGACCACGCCCGCCGGCTGCCACAGGCAGCAATCGCTGCACAGCAGACATCTGATGCTGATGCATGGATGACAGCAACGGGTCGGTCAGCGACAGTCGCAGATCGGCCAGAGGCCGTCGTTCGGCGCGTGGCCGCTAACGGCAGGTCCCGACTGCTTGCTGTCGTTCAACTCAGAAATGCCAATGCCTGATGATGTGCAGAGCAGTCATTGCGTTGCGCCTGCCGTAGAAGTCTGAACATGACCTAAAGCTTCCTTGGGTTGTCTAGGAAAATTGGCCGGTCCACTACCTCTAGGCCCATTTTCACGGCGAAATATCTCACTTAACCACCAGTTCAAAAAACAGGAGCCACCTCTTGGTATCGATATCCGATACCTTTAGATGGCTAGTCCAGCAGTGTTCGAATGGCTGGGGTATGCAGTACCAGTAGCGCTATACCGGCGCAGCTAAGCCCCCCGAGCACCAGCCCAGTCCAAGCAAAGGTTGACAGTGCGCGACGCAATCGCTGCACTTCTTTTTGCTGCTGCGCCAACAATGCTTGTTGCTGCTGTAACAACCCCGAGACCTGTTGCTGCTCGCTAGCAGCCTGCTTCTGCAGTTTGACCACTTCGTGTGGCAGGTGCTGCATGGCCGACAGCTCTGCATGCACACGCTGCAATTGATCTTGCTGTGTTGTCGATTGCTGTTGCAGGCGGTCCAGCAAACTTTGGGTACCCTGCTCTTGCTTGTCCAACAATTGTTCGCGTAGTGCCTGTGCCTGCTGCTGTAATTGCGCACTGAGCTGGCCGTGCAACTGTCGGTGGTTGTCATTTAGGCTTTGCTGGTCCGCTGTCACTTGTCCAGCCAGAGACTGCAGACTTACTTGTAGGGCCGCGACATGCTCCCTGTCAGCTTGGTTAAGCTTGGTCAGCTGCTCATGCAGTGCAAGTGCCTGCTGCTGTAACTGCGCACTGAGCTGGCCGTGCAACTGTCGGTGGTTGTCATTCCGGCTTTGCTCGGCTGCAGTCACTTGTCCAGCCAAAGCCTGCACTCTTGTTTGCAGTGCTTCAGAACACTGGCTATTGGCCTGCTTGGCATCAGCCAGCTGCGAACCAAGGTCGCGCTGCTGCTGCTGGAGCAAGCGCAGGCCATCCTCTAGGCTCTGCTCAAGTTCTTCAAAGCTGCGCTTCAGGTCACGAGATTTACCAAGTGGTGCCAGCTGCTGCCGAAGCTTGCTATCCAGCTTCTCACCAAAGGTGAAAAGCTCGCTTTGGAGGCGCTCGCCTAACTGACTATGCAACGGTTTGACCACCAGTTCCCCCAGCAACTGTGTGAGTTCTTCATCAGCCTGCTGGCGCTCCAGCTCAATATCCAATCCTTGCATCAAAACTTTCTTCCTTGGTACATCCGATCAATCTCGGACAACAACATTCGGGCATGTAGTAATCTGTAAAAGCGTTGCGTCGCATTTGGATGGTTGTATGCCGCTTGGCGGGTTGCACGCAGCTCCTGTACGAATGCTTCGTTCAGGCGCGACTCAAAATGACCAACAAGCTTGCCCGAATCTTCCATGCGCTTGAGTTCGGTCGCATGCTGATCTTTTAATTGGCGCTCTTGCTGCGCGACGATGTGCAAATTAGCAAGACTGACTTGCATCAGGCACCGCTGGGAGGCCAAATCATCGGCGTTGGCCTTCAAGCTCTTTTCATTGGTTTGCAGAGCTGTATTTAGCAGTGCTTTGAGGCGTGTGCCGTGCTCGCTGGCGCTTTGATCTAACGCTTTTTGTAGGGTTTCACGATCAGCATTGAAGTTGCTGGAGAACCAGTATTTATCGAGGCTATAGTCATCCAGACATGTCTCGATGGCCATCAATGCAGCGCGCTTGTACTCCAGCACTGGCACATCTTCACGGAACCAGTCGGGAATCAGGCCGTTTTGCTCCAGCCATTGAGGAGCGTTTTGGCATATCTGGCGTTGGTATTGCTCTGCCTCATCTAGCTTCTTTTTTAGCCAACTGACCCGCTGCTCGCCCATGCCCACAGGGTACTTGAATTTTTGCGCACAGTTGAAGGCCTCTAAGCTTCTGCGGCAGGCATGCAGCTGTTCGAGCTTTTGCGTCATTGCTTGCAGCTGCAGGCGCACCTCATCGGCAGCCTTCTGGATGTCGGATGCTTGGCCTCTAACAAACTCTGGCCGATACTCAGCAAGCTGTGCCACTGCACGGCTTTTGCAGGCCAATAGCTCTGCTTCTTGCTCTTGCAGGAGCTGCTGCAAACGCTCGATACGCGCATTGATCACGCGGTCTAGCTGAAAGGCGCTGTACAGCCGAGCATAAGGGCCTGCCGATTGGGAGATGTTGCCTAGTAGCTCTTCTCTGAAGCGCTGGGTAATCTGCACGATGCGCTCGCAATATTGGGGATTGTTGCGTTGCAAGGCCCGCACTGAGTCACCCAGCTCCAGCATGAAGAGGTTGGAACGAAATTCGGGCGGAAAGTGGTAGTCGTGTGTCTGCATTTCAGCAATCACCACGTCGCGCACATGCTCACAGGTCAGCTCACCCGCCATGAATTGCTGGTAGAGACTATCTGGCGAAAAACTAAAGGTCAGAACGATGCGAAAGCGCGAGGGCTGTGCCGCCCAGTCCGCTAGCGCTTCAATTTGCAGATCTGTCTCGTTCAAAAAGCCCATGCTGTCTGCGCGCCCGACCAGCAGCACTAAGTCAGCTACGGAGACATAACGCCGTGCGAGATTGGCTACCAGTCTGCGCTCGTCTTCGTTGCGTGAGTTGATGCCGGGAATGTCGATGATGTTCAGCTCAAGGCTTAGGGCTTTGTCATCGTCAGCCGGGAAAAGCCGAGCGGGGATGCGGATATCTAGCACCTCGGCATCGCGGATGCCGCCCGACTCGACCTCGCGGCGAACGCGGCCTAGCCTCTCACAGGCCTGCTCGGCCGTCATAGGCCCATCGGTAGCGATGTACCAGTGATCATCCAGCGCGCGGCCATAGCGAATTGGCATGGCAGTGGCCGATTTTCCCAGTTGCTGGCCACCGCGCAACACCGTTGCCACTTCATCACTCGTCAACGTATTGAGTCCGAGCAGATCTAGGATCAAAGTGGTCTTGCCGACCTGGGTTGCGCCGTACACCACCACCGTGATTGTGTCGCTGCGCTGTAGGCTGCCTAGCAGCTCGGGGGCCAGCTCGCGCACAAACTGGTCATAGGCCCGTACTGCCCACTGATAGCGGTTGCGGTAACGCTCAAGCCAGGTAGCGTTGCTGTACACGATCAATCTCCGAGGTCAGATCGCGGCGGGCGATCTGCAACGCATAGAACGCACGGGCCAGCGCATCTCGCTCGCTGAACATATCGTGATCCACGCCATAGGCCAGCTCAAGGTTATGCACCAAGCGCTGTTCCATTTGTTCAATGACATCGTCATACAGGAACAAGGTTTTTTCTACTTGGTGGCTGGCTAGATGGTCCATGCAGAAGCTGATGTAGTTCTTTTGCTCGCTGTCGTACTGATGCATGTTTTGGATAACTTTATGACCGATAAAAGCCAGTGTGATGACACCAGCTGCCACTCCAGAAAGGGTAGCGCCCAAGCCAACGGCTCCTCCTCCAGCCAAGATAGTTGGCAAATGCAACGTACCATCGATGGCAAGATCCACAGCGCCGATTGACAAAATGGTCTTCATCACATCCCGAGTCGCGTCAGCGACCTTGGGCAGCGCTTCTCTGATCTGCTCGACCACGGTTTCTGGCTCGACTTTTTGGACGTTGCTGCTGGGCAGCAAGCTTGGTCCGACAGCGAGCACTGCAGCGTGAGCAATACGCAGGTATTCCATGCTGAGGGTGGGAAGCAGCTCTAGAGCGTAGGAGAACTGTCGGCTCTCGACCATCTGGCGCTCCAAAGACGCCTCACTCGAGGGGCTGCGCTGTAGCAGCAGACGCAGGCTACGCTCAAGCTGTGCCGGATCCACCTTCTGCTTATCAAACAGCTGTACCGTCCCGTTGCTATCTTCATAGCCCAACAGCGCAGGCATGCCTTGCCCACTGATTTGCCGTACCTGATCGGGTGACGGTACTTCTCCCCCTTCATAGCCCAGCTGCAGACTGCGTTTGGCCATTTCACTGAGTGCCAAGTAGGTCACATCCAGCGGGTTTCGTTGCCCTTGTTGTTGCCAGTTTTGCTCAATGCGCTTGACAAAGCGCCCGTCATCGCCAGAGATGAAGTTAGTTACCCTATTTTTAGCCCCTTGCTCTTGGTCTCTGTAATCTTCCTTAGCCGTACGGGCTGCAACTCCCGCGTAGCTGCTACTGTGCTCACGCAGCTTTCGCTCGAAGCGACGACGATAGTCGTCGCTGGATTTGCGAAAACGAGCCATCATCTCGTTGAGCAGCAGACTTTGTGCGCGTCCACGGCTATCGACCTCACTAATCAGTTGCTCCAGCAAGGCGAATGCTTCTTCCAGCTCCACATCCACTACGTTACTCAGATCTTCTAGGCGCTGGCGGTTAACTTCTCGTGAGGGGCGGGTGTACTTGTGTACAGCAGCCAGTAGCGCAGGCAACCACTGCTGGCGCCACTCGTCGCCAACACCAGTGCAGATCACCCGGCTCATATCGCTACCATCGACTTGACACACTTCAGATGCCGATGAGCGCAAAGCCTCTCGCTCAGCCTCGGTTAGTCCTTCTGTGCGGCTGATGGCAATGATTGGCGCTCGACTTTCGAAGCACTGTTTCATCAAGTCATCCAGAATCGTTGTCGTGGCATAGTCCGCCATACGGGTCTGATCGGTGACCAAGATGCTGCCCATCGAGTGGCACAGGGTGTCGCGCATTTCGCGCTGCCATAGTTGGTTGTCTCGGTTCAGGCGCTCATAGCCAGGTAGCAACAGAAAGCCGAAGCCAGGGGAAAAGTGCTGGCGTGGCACGTACAGACGCAGCAGAAGGTACTGCTCAGCATCAGAAAAACTGCGTAGCTCACGGGTCAGCGTCTCTCGGTCGATGGGCACCTCAATGCCCTCAGCGGTAACCCCTGTCGCCTTGGGTTCGCTGCAATCGCACTCCAGCACAAACAAGGGCCGCTTTTCGCCGCGCCCTGCGTTGTCATCTAGCCAACCATCCAGACCGTAGATTTCCTTGAGCAGGCGTGTCTTGCCCGCGCCTTGGGTGCCGGTGACGCTCACGAAGCTGGTCGAGTGCAGCTCGCGGATGACCATTAGCTTGCGTAGTACCGAGCCTAGCGTGCTGCGTTGCTGCTGCGTGCGATCAAACTGCGCTGCGAGCGTCAGCGTCTGGCGTAACACTTTGATTACTGGGTCAATCACATCGGCGTGCATCGGTGTCTTTCTTGCTTTAGTTACTTTTTGAAAAACATATGGTAGTGTGAATCGCACTGGGTTTGGTGGAGTGAATCGACCATCACTTCCTAGATAGCACCCTGCTTCACACTATTGCATCTTTGTTTTTTGTGAATGGCTGCTGTGTAGCAAAGAGCAGCCTTTACTGCAGAGAACTTGAAGGGCCGAAATCGCTGCACTACCGACATTGGTCCATGGCGCCAGAACACCAGCCATCAGCCTGTTGCATGAGTTCGTTGCTTGCGAAATTCTTGATCGCCTCTTGATGGCTATCCAAGATGACAAGAGTTAACAGTCAAAGCAAGCTCGGCGTGGTCTTTCGAGAAGTACTGCGGATGTACTTTGCTAGTGTTGTGTCTGATCTATGTCCGGTCTGTTCGCGTATCTGCCAGGTCGGTTGACCTTGCTCCGCTGCACTGGTGCAATAACCAGCGCGCAGGCTGTGGCCACTGAAGTTATATGCATCGGCTCCAGTTTGCACCATGGCGGCTTTCACAATGAGTGCTACTGACTGCGGCGTCAGACCTTGTTTGGCAATACCGTCATAGCGGTTGACTGACCTAAAAACATGCCCCGTTCTAATGCCCGCGCTCTTGAGCCAGTGCATCAGTGCTTGGACGGGACAGTGACCGCCCCTGCCTCGGGGAATGAAAACGGTTCGGCCATGTTTTTCCTGGTCAGTCTTGCTGGTGGGCAATTCAATATCTAGCCCCGTTGGTGAGAAGGTCAGATGTTCCATGCGCACGCCAACGAGTTCGGATCGCCGCATTGCTGATGCAAAGCCAACCAACAGAATGGCGCGATCGCGTGCTGCTCTAACAGGCATATGAACTTTTTCGATGGCTTCCAACGCGGCTAGTAGATCATCTTTCATCAATGGCTTCACTTGCCGCTGCTTGGTACCGAGTGTGCGGCGTATGCCTTGCATAACTTGTCTGACAATCTCGCTGTGCGCTGGCGATGCCCGCTTTTGATTGATGTGAGCTTTGTGGATCGCGGTGATGCGGCGATCCATCGTGGCGACAGCCAGACCATCGTTTGCAGATTCGGCCAAATACTTTGCCAGTTGTTTCGGCGTGCAGGGCACTTTGCCACCATGCGTCAAGAAATGCCGCAAGTCTGAGGCGTAAGCTCGCTTTGTGGCGCTTGCTTGACTTGCGTCTATATATTCTTGGACTGGGTCCCCTTTTATTACTTGGCTTGGCTTATTCTTACTTCTGAAGTTTTTCGCTGTTTGATGAGTACGATATTTATCTGCCACTAAAATATTCGAGTGTTTGTTGCTCATGAAAGCTCCAGTTTAGTTATTGATAACGATTGATTATCGATAGTCAGGATTTGAATGGGATTCCGCCAGCTTCAAAACACGCACAGACAGAGCGCGCCACTGATTCGGGCGTGTCTATCGCTAGCATTGAGGGATGATTGGGGAGTTGAGTCGTTGTGATAAACGACTTGCAATTCAGCGTTTATTTTCCGAATTGATACTGTTGTTCTTAATATATGACTTAAATAGCCATAAAACATCTAAAAATACGGCTTTTTCTTATATTGTTGATATAATACCATTTTGCACAGTCAAATATTTATTATTTATACTGCAATGCAGCATTAATATAAATTAATGGTTTAGTATGAGTGAGCAGAGAGTTAATCCCAATCCTTGTTTACTCATTGAATTGAGTTCGCAGAGCAACCTGGCGTTTCGCCGCCATCGCCGTTTGCAGATGCTGCAGCACTTGTTGCCAGTGCTGGTGGATGTGTTGGACACGCAGCAACTGGCAGATGTGTCACGCGATCTGGAGTTGCTGTACTGGCCGGTGCTGGGTCATTCGCAAAGTCCATGCTTCTTTGAAGTGCCTGCCTTCCTTGGCTCAGCGATGCCGGATCAGCCAATGGAGCCTGCTTTGGTTGTGGAGCGTTTGATGGCAGCACCAAGCCCACCACTGCCGGTGGATGTGGCACCAGCAGCTCGCAATCTGGAGCTGCTTCGTAAGCACCTGGGCTTGTCTTCGGCGCAGTGGCAGCGGCTGCTGTGTACGTATCTGGACTATGGCGGTGCAGCGTGGCCGTGTTTTGAGCTACCAGCCTCATCCCTACGTGCACTGCTGGCAGCATGGTGGCACGTTGATCTGGCCGCTGTTGATGTGGCACTGAATGATCAACTGAGCCTGCTTGGCTTGTTGGATCGGTATGAGCCGGTTGATGCCAATACTGATTTGAAGTCGTTGCTGGGCATCTGGCCTGCAACTGTTCAGACGCTGAGTCTCAGCTATGCGATAGACGCTGAGCTTTTCGCCGCGCTCGGATTGTCCGTGTAGCGCAGCGCCTGTGCTTTGGCCTGTGCCGGTGATGTGAAGTCGCCGCCACGCTGATTTCTGAATCTCTTGATGGACCGCTTTGCCGGTCCTTTTTTTTATCCGTTTCCACGCATGCGGAGGACTGCGCTCGCCCGTGTGGGGCGGCGGTGTCGGCGATTCGCTCGTGGAGTTTTTGAGTCTGACGTTTAACCAAGGAGTACTTCCATGTCAGCAAATTCTTCTCGCTCTGCTGCGGCACGCCGCATGACTTTGATGAGCAATGCGCCGCGCTTTTCACTCGGCCAGTTGGTGGCAACGCCTGGCGCAATGGAGCTGCTAGAGCAAACCGGCTTCAGTGCATTGGCATTGATTTCGTGTCACTCGCAAGGTTCATGGGGTGACTGCTGTGACGAAGACAAAGAGACCAACGAATTGGCGATTCGGCAAGGTATGCGCGTGATGAGCGTTTACCGGCTGGTGGATGCAGAAACACTGCTGCAGACGCCGCTGGACAAAAGAAGCAGCTTGCCTACCTTGTGGATCATCACAGAAGCCGACCGCTCGGTGACCACGCTATTGCTTCCATCGGAGTACTGATGCATCCAGGAACGTCTATCTCAGCACCACAGAGTTATGGATTTCAGCGCGTGCATGCAGCATTGCAGACAGGCCATGCGTTGACCGTGCAGCAGCAGCGCCAAGAGCCGGTGCGCTGCTTTATGCAGCAATCCATGCTCGATGGCGCTTGTGGCACGCATGTGTTGGCGATGCTCTTGGTGATCTTCGATCTGGCCAAAGCTTCGGCCATGTACGACATGAGCCAGCGCAAATACGGCGTGGCCGCAGCGGTCTGGAATGCATTCGGTCCCAAGTACTTCAGCGGCATCCATGCCAAAGAGTGGGTGGAGTTGGTCAAAAGCCTAGAGCTGCCCTTGAAGCTGACGGCCAAGTACGGAGCCAAAGAGCACGTGGATAGACACGCGCTCGACTGGCTGATGCGTGGTGAGCTGGTGGCGGTTGCGTTTGCATCGGTCAAGCACCAGCGCACCAAGCACTGGGCATTGGCGGTCGGTGTGGAAGGCATGGCTTCTGGATCAAAGCATCAGCCGCAGCGCATCTTGCTGCTGGACCCAGGCGGTGGTGAACCAAGCTTTAAAGCATTCAATGCACGGCTGCGATTGCCGACCACTAGCCTTGGCAGTCGTCGCGCCAAGCAACTGCACCTACCTGTTGATGACGCCAAGCCATGGACAGTGTTCTGGCACTACGAGTCCGAATCGTGGTCTGCAGAGCTGGTGCGTTTATTGGCAGCGGTGCGCGTGCGCAAGCTGCAGTGATCAGCCTATGCCTTGGCGCGTTTGGCGCGGTGATCGGCGCCGACGACTTTGGACGGCGCTGGACTCTTCTCGGCATGTGCTTGGTTGCGGCGGCGCAGAACACCACCTTGCGATGCAGGCGGCATCGTCTCAGTCACGCCGTCAAAGAGCTCTGAAAGAGTAATGTTCAAACAATGGCAGAGCGTTGCCAAGGTGAGCAAAGAGGGGTTCAGTCGACCCGACTCCATTTTGCCAACTCTAGTCCGTTCAATTTCCGCTTCGTGCGCCAGCTGCTCTTGCGTCAATTGCGCAGCAAGACGGTAGCTGCGCAGCTTGGCCCCCAATGCTTTTGTGACGGCATTTGGCAGCTTCACCACTGGCGTGGTGTTCAGTTGCGACGGGGCAGACTCCTTGGCTTTCATGGCCGCTGAGGGTCTGCCAATGTGTTTTTAAGGCCAACGTCTTATACGACACATTGCGCTAATATTAGAGTCGTATAAAACACATACAACAGGAGAGAGGAATGATGAAAAACACTCTAATAAGCGGTGTCTGCATGGCTGTGACCATGCTTGCCGGGTGCGGCAACAAGACCCCGGCTTGCGCTGATGCGGAGACGGTCAGCTTGGTCAAACAGATTTACCAGCAGCAGTTCGACAAGCAGCACAACGCCATGAGTGAAGAACGTCAGCAGCGTGTGAAGTTCACGGTTAAGGACACGACTGTTGCGCTGGAGAACATCACCACCGATGCCAGCAACGCTAACACCGGCAAAGCTGTGTGTTCGGCGCAGCTGACAACGGTCTTCCCGGAAGATGCGGTGAAGGCCGAGCCGCAGATGGAGCAGTACATGCGCGCCATCTATGAAAAGCAAGGTGCAGTGCTGGATGGCACCAAGCTCCGAGGCCAAGTGACATACACCGTACAGCGCACCGAAGACACTCGCGCATTGCAGGTCGCACTCAACGGCTTCATGCCATTCATGGGCTACTTCCACGACATTGCTATGGATCGCTATGACCGCATGCTGCGTGCACAAGTGGCGGCAAAGAAAGCTGCCGAAACACAGCCCCCTGTTGCGCCATCAGAGAGCCAGGCCGAAATGGAAGCCGAGTCTGAAGGTGTCCCCTCAGACCCAGCTCCTGCCACAACACCAATGCCTGCAGCACACCAGCAAATCCAAGCCGCGCTGCCTGCGCCTAGCCAGACCGCGACAGTGCCCACGCTGTGCTCAGCCGAAGAGGCCCCGGTGTTTGCATGTTCTACCGGCAAAAAGCGTGCATCGCTGTGCATGACCGGCAGCAACCAACTGATATATCGGCTGGCACCACTGGACGCCGCACCAGAGATGGTCTATCCGGCTAATGCGGCTGCCACCGACACGGCCTTCAAGCAAGGCACGCACGCTGGTGCCAATGGCCAGTCCCTGCCATTTGTGTCATTTGACAAGGGCAGCTACCGCTATGCGGTCTATGGCACAAGCGCCACCATGCAGGGCATCTTGGTGGAGCAAAACGGCAAGCGCATTGCCAATCTGCATTGCCAAGCGGATCGCCTGTCAGAGCTGGATACCGCCAGACTGCCGCGCATGGGTCTCAGCCAAGACCTGCGCCCACTCATGTTGCCCTGAGCGCTCGCGTTAGTCCACACATCAAGCATGCCCGCACAGTCGTCGCTTTTGACTAGCGGAGCGACCTGCGGGCGTGATTCTCAAAACCAATACAAAAGAACTTGAAATGAACCATATGCAGTACATCACCAGAACCCTGCTCGCCGCGCTGTCGATTACCGGCATCTTCACGGAAGCAGCAATTGCGGAGCCGCTGGCCGACTTGTCTGGCGGACAAACCGGGCGCATTGAATTCATGGCATCGAACCCAGAGCATCGCTGGGCGTTGATTCGCGGACGCCTGGGTCCTCCGCAAGTGATTACGGGTGATCTTCTGATGCCGAAGAATGTGGCTGGCAAGGTTCCTGTCGTCGTCATGAGCCACGGCAGTGATGGCATCACCACAGGCATGCATGAGGTCTGGGCCAAGCCGCTGAATGATGCTGGCTTTGCTGTCTTCATGGTGGACAGCTTCACACCACGAGACAGCAAGAAAATCTCTGGCACTGGAGAGCAATTGACCTGGAACACCACGGTCAACATCTCCGATGCTGTCTACGCACTCAAGCTTTTGAGCACCCATCCTCAGATTGATGCATCGCGCATCTATCACATGGGTTGGTCTCGCGGTGGCAGCGCCGTGACTTCTGCCATGTGGCCGAACTACCGTCTACCCATCACCAAGTCGGAGTCCATCAAATGGGCAGGAAGCATCGCGCTCTATCCTGGCTGCAACCAGCGCTACAAGAACCACACACTCAAGATCACTGCTCCAGTGCTGTATCTGCTTGGGGAAAAAGACGACATGACGCCAGCACTGGCCTGCGTTGAAGAAGCTCAACAGCTCGCAGCCGAAGGTAATCCCATCACATACAAGGTCTACCCTGGCGCGTATCACGTATTCGACAGGCCCAACCAGCCCTACCGCAAGTTCCAAGAAGGCACGTTTGCCAAATGCGATATCGACACCGTGATGCCGTCCCGTGCAAATGATCCCGCACCATGGGGACCTGCATATAACCGTGCGACCAATCAAACCCTGACAACGCCGCAAGAACGAGATGCAGCCATTAAGCAATGCGCCGCTACGTTATGGATCACAGTAGAGAGCAATCCCAAAGCTCGAGAGCAGGCAGTGCAGGATGTTCTGTTTTTCATGGCCACGAACCGATAGCTGTGAATATGCCAAATCAATTGACTTTAGCAATGGTTGTGAAATTAGGTTGATAAGAGCGGCCTACAGCAAAAATCCTTACTTTCCAACGATAGCGGCTTATCAGCCAGCTGGCCGCTATCGTGCGTTGCACATTGAGCCCAGGCTATCGGCCAAAAATGACGATCAAAATATCAGGCTCCGGCATGTCATAAGGTGCTACTGCCAAGAGGCTGGAATCAGCGCCTCACCATTGCGAAACTCCGGGAGCACATGTACGAAGTCCATGCCATCAAACGTATTTTTAGGAACGTGCTCAAGCACGATCATTTGAAAATCTGAGCTGTATTGTTTATTCATTCTGGCCACGAAATTGTTTAGAAGTTGGAACGCGATACGCACCTTTTCGCTGTCGCTATTCGCTAGTACAACATCATTCTTTGGCTTATCGTCAGGATAGTACGGCCGGCTCGGCTGATCTATGATAAGAAAGTTGGGCACAAAGGGAGACTGATGAATTATCGCGACCTCGTGCAGCGCCAAGAACTGCAGAAGGTGCAGAAACATGTGATTCGAACTGCTACCAACGTTTTCAATTAACCGTGAACGCGGTTTGCGAAGTCGAAGGCGCTTCTCCTTGTACGCGAAATCGGTCTGATACGTTGCATAGTTGGCAAGGGCCTCTCCAGTCTCCTTTAGAAGCGCAAGCGTAATTTCGTTAATTACAGAAATAATAGCATCGCGTGTTTCGTCAACATCGCGGACCAAGATGGCATCAATTTCTGATTTAACGTCGCTCACCGAGCGTGCTTTTTCTGGAATCGATGCTGGATACGTCTTATCGGAGAACAACTTGAGGCGCCCCTTAGTTTCTCCAACGAATAGCCACTTATCTCTCTCCGTAGCAAACGATTTGGACTCCTGTGGCAATAGCGCTAACTCTTGTTGAAGTTTCTCACGCTGCACTTCGAGCTTCTTAAGCATGGCCCGAATTTGCCCATCTACAGGTTGCTTACCTGTCAATGAAGCTTTGATGGTAACAAGGTCCGCCTTAAGGCAGCTAATGAGTTCATCAAATATCTCGGATTTCACTACTTCTGACGATCTTGCAATAAGCAACTGAATCGGACGCAAACTATCCTCCGCTCCCTGCAGATTCCCTTTATAAGAGCGATATTCATCAGTAAATTGATGCAACTTTCTCAGGCGCCGATTCACGGAGATAAGTTCCGAATTTACTTTCGCGTATCGGTCATTATCGCGACCCACATCTTGTGACACAGCGCCTTCTATAGCTTGCAACACCACCTCTCTGGTTACCTCAGCGGGCTTTACATCAAGCAAACCATACTCTGCCGCTCTCAGAGCGATTTCCCGAATCTCCTCATCAAACGTGCTTCGGCCATTCGTGAGTAACGCTGTTTTTCGCTCTAGTCGCTGGAGCTCCCTCATCAGAGCATCCCGCCGCTCTCTAGCGTTCATATTCGCGATGTCATCAATTCCCAATGCCATATCGAAAATGCGTGGCAGTGCCTCCCGATATCGATCCTCAGACTGCTTGTCGAAGAACGTACGACTATTGGTAATGATGTCTTCCGAAATAGTATTGAAAAGAAAAAAATATCGAAACGAAACTTTGGAATTGGCTCGAATCGCCGCCCCCCCCATAGGAAAGCTTCACGTTCTCATCGATACTGAACTCAGACTCCAAGATAATTCTGATGTCGTCTTCCGCTGTATCGGGCTCCGGCTTTTCAGGAATTGTGCCAACGCTGGAAAAGTAGTAGTCCTTAGAAACGTCGTTTTCTATCGGACTTCGGCGAGCAATAGTAAAAGTCTTGTCGTTGATATAAAACGTTATGCCGTACCATCCGACGTTTTCGTTGATAACGCTATCTGGCAGCTTGTGACTACTGGCTAAAAAGCAGTAATCGATGATGTCAAGCAGTGCACTTTTGCCTGTATGACTCCACCCAGTAAGCACGTTAACGCGGTTTCGCTCAAATTTAAGCTGACGCTGTTGCCCGCTGCGGGACCAAATTGTAATGGCATCAAAACCGAAGTTCAAATCTTCACCCTGAAATTCAAATATAGTTCGTCAACGGGACTCGACATCAAAGACGCAATGTGACGGGAAGCTCTATCAATCTTTACTGCGCGTTTCCCAAATGAGTCATCAATCTGCAGTGGAGTTTTTAGGGAAAGGCCGTCATTGAAGGTTGCATACCCGTAAGCAACAAGCAACTGAATGGCGTTTACAGAGGCAACAAGGCTCGAATCGTACCTCTCTGAAAAATTGGTGAAGAGGTCGGGACGTTGTGCAGCGAGGGCTGCCGGTCCACGATGTAAAACACGGGCATCTGAGAGGTGGCGCACTGTTGCCTCGTGCATAACGAGAGGCATCACCAGAAGCGCTTTCGGAACGCTGATATGCCGAGCGTATTGGAGAACGCTAATGAGTGCCGTAGCACAAATTCCAACATTGTTATACCCGGACCATACGCTAGTCATTTTCTTTCCAGTCTTGGTGCCAACCGATTCGACCAATATCGGACAGGTGGTACAACTCCCCGTTACTAAGTTCGGTGGGTAGTTGGTCCGCGCTCAGTTGAAACCTCTCATTCCTCAGAGTTTTAAGTATTGCAGTGGCAACCTCAATAACTGCGGCTGAATTTGTGCATTTTTTGAATGCACCCCTGAAGTTGTTCCTCCACCGTAGTACGACGTCTTCGTGAAGGGCCATGACTTCATCTTGAACGAGGTCGCCTGCTTGTACCCAGCGACTAAGTAGCGTTGTCATCCGCAGCTTGTGCCTCGTGTACTCGACAGCATCTTCCTCATCGTCTGGCGATATATCTTCAATTTCGACAAGACGTTTGATAAACCTTTGCGCAAAGATGTCCGCAGGAACTTCAGGGGAAAACTGGTAATACTGAAGCTGCTTGCTCCGTCCACCATCAAAGAGTCGTCGGTACTTCGCGGAAAATTGCTCAAAACTTATCACGATAGACTCACCGTTCTTGACAGTGAAAAAATTTTCGCTCCTGATGTTTGAATCGAGTCTTTCAAAGACGAAGTCAATCTTATCCTCAGCGATAATTTTTTCTCGAAGTGCTTGTTTACATCGTTGAATGATGTCGTCGACCTCCAATTCGAACTTTAGATGGCGAAGAAATGCATCTAACACCGTCTTTTCGAGCTTCGCTACCGTACGGATATATCCCTTAATGGTGTCATCTTCTGTTTTTTCTTCTAAGTACTTCAGATGCACTTGGAGAGTATTTACGTCGCACATACCATCCTGAAATTCCACGATCTTCGCGATAAACTCATTCTTCGTAGAGAGCGACTTATTAGTAACCAAGTGGAACTCTGTTTTTCGGACGTAATCTAATTGCTGAGGAACTCCTGTTCTTCCTTCAGATTTATCGATAATTATCTCAGACCAATTGCGCATGGTCTTCCAAAGGTCAGTATCCAGTTCAGTGAGCGCAATGGCTCCGCCCTCTGCGTTCTTCTTTACCGTGTGTTTTATTTGAAAAAGTATATTGAAGTCGGCATCCAACTCGCTATGTACGTCGTCTTTGACCTCAAGTCCGACAGTCTGGCCCGTCTTCAAATTAAGGATGCGATACAGGAAATAGTAGTATTGAAAATCAAACCCAATACTCTTATCGTCAGCCTTGGTCTTGTCGCTAAAACTTCTTATGTCTGACACTTTGCCGAGTCCAGTTTTCTTTGTTTGACCTCGCCTGCACCACCGCCACTATTTCTTCACAGTGACGACAGGTAGCCCCCGATTTACTGTCTGATCTTGAGTCAGCGCTATCGCATGGGATGATACTTTGTCAGTAGAGCTTTACTTTTTGTTAGCTCATACTCGCAGTCCAGTATTCGCCATTTTTTTTGGTTAGCGACACTCCCATGCTTGAGCATCATTTGCCTTCTGCCCCCTGCCTCAATGACAACTCAGAGGGAGTGAAGCCTCCTCAAAAGTAGCCAAAGCCCAAGTACTCAAAGGCGAGTCTCCGTCTTGCTATGAGTAGGCCATCTCTGATCTTTAGGGAGGCTGCGCTTGAACTCGCATCGTGGATACCTGCTGCAAGAGTGAAACAGTCCCCACCTTCCTTTCTTTGCAATCACAAATCCTTTGCCACAGTCAGGACAGACCTCAGCCGCCGACGTTTCTCCATCGGCAGTTTTAATTTCAAGCTTGTGGTCTTTTACGAGCTCGTGGAGGAATGGCGACTCTTTTTGAGCGACTGTGATGAGCGTCACAGAGAACCGTGCGCGGGTCATTGCAACATAGAACAATCGCCTCTCCTCGGCATGAGCGTATGCATCCTCGGATGGCATTGCCAGTTGCAGAACAGGGTCATCCTCAACTCGGCTGGGAAAGCCAAGGCCGACGGTATGCATTCCTGGAATGATGATGTGGTCAGCTTCGAGCCCTTTCGATGAATGAGCTGTGATGAACTTCAAGTCAATTGACTGGGCGTCGTAAGCCATAGGCATGTAGGAAAGCTCCTTCCGATAGCGACCTAGCACGTAGACTTTTGAACGCTTCCCTACTGCAGCAGATTCTTGTGCGATTTCATTGACTCGCAGTTGCACCAAACCCCAGATATGGCTCTCTTGTTCTGCACTGATGATGCGGATGGGTTCCACAACCTCAGGCTTGGCGGAGCGAACCTTCTTCTTCAACTGACTCGGATTCTTTTGCACGAACCCTCCGCTGATGTCACACAGTGACTGTGGACACCTGAAAGTGGTCTCGAGCCGCAACGATGTTCCTTTTCCGAATTGAGCTTCAAAGTCGGTCATTACTGCGAGGTCGGCGCCGGCAAAGCGGTTGATGCTCTGCCAGTCGTCACCGACCGCAAAAAGGTATCTGTCGGGGCCGCGCGTAAGGCTCGATACCAAGCGTGACCTAGCTTGGCTCGCATCTTGGAACTCGTCGACCATTACCAGTTCGTACGGACTTTTGAAACGACCGCTTTCCACACAGTCGGTAGCCATGTTGAGCATGTCTTCAAAGTCGATGCAATTCTCCGCCCGTAGCTTTGCTTCCCAGGCGATAAAAATCTGCTCAAACAAACGCAAAAACATCTCATGTCGAAAACGGAATGCACCAGCGCTACCGCTTTCCAGCCGATTCTTCAGGTCTTGTATCGAAAGACGATTGCTCTTAACGTGAGTAAGAAAGGAACGAAACGTATTGGCTAGCCTTGGCGCCTCAATCGGTTGACGGCCAGGGACCTCGCGATCTGGATTCGGGTCAAGCTGTATACCAAGCTTAGGCAGTTGCTCACTGAGGTATCGGAAAGCACTGCCGTTCCACAGATCGGCCATCGTCGTTTCGAGAAGCGTCGTCCCATGCTTGGCGTGAAGTTCACGCTTCCAGCCCATAGACGCTTTGTAGCCCACGAATTCCTTTGGTGGCTCTCCATCCTGGTCAACGCCCCAATGCTCGAGATACGCATTGGCGTCGGTCAGGTAAAAGTCTGGGTGGTACTGACCGTGTTGACTATCTGCTGTATCGATCTCGTATGGGCGCTCGTACTCATATTTGACGCCGTTGTAGAAGAGCCAGTTTGCAATGAGCAACTCACCTCGGCTTTTCACATACTCGTTGTTAAGCGTCCAGAAGCCAGGGCGACGATTCTTGTAGTCCCACGAGTCTGCTTCCTCGCGTTCCTTGCCAAATTTCGGTAGGTCCTGCCTGAAGACCAAGCGGAACATGTCCCAGGTTATGCGGAATGCCGGGTCCTTGTCTTTGAGGTCATCTGCGATAGCTAGGATTGCCTCTTGGTCTTGTCCTCCGTCCAGCCATGATGCAATGGAGGGGCGTTTACCAGTAGCCATCCCGATGACCTCTAGGCCAAAGGCATGAAAAGTCTTTGCAGCAACTTTTCCGGCAGGTAGTCCAAGTGGGGTGAGCCGCTTGTTTATTCTCTCTCGCAGCTCCGCTGCTGCATCTGTGTTGAAAGCGAGCAGAAGCATCTTGTCCGCGTCGAAGTAACCGTGTTTGAGTGCATAGCCAGCTTTGGCGACCATGGTCGAGGTTTTGCCCGAGCCTGCAGATGCGACAAGAAGCACACGGTTATCAAAGCAGACTACTGCCTGTCGCTGCTCATCGGTCAAGGGGGAGCTTTCAACGCTGTCAAAAAATGTCGCGTCCTCTCGGCAAGCGTGCTCAGCCATCTTCCGGTTCTCACTTGCAACGAAAGCGTCGACCGGCTTCTTCCAGAAATCAATAGCCTTCTTGATAGGCTCGCTCAGTGCTTCCAAATGCGCTTGAACATCCGGGAACTTCAGCAGATTAGCCAAGTGCATGGGCTTGTTGGCTGAAACTCGCGACAACAACTCTTGACCAATCCATCCACGTCTGCGGAGCTGGATGTTGTATGCCTCTGCGGTTGCTTGTGACCATCCCATGAGTGCTACAACATGGGCATTGAACTCAGAAATACGGCGCTCGGACGCTTCCCGGATACGAACATCCGTTATTCCATCAGCAACTGCATCTTCAAGTTGCTTGGCCTGCTTGTTGGTGATGCCTTTGAGGTGGAGGGCTTTGCCATTGCCAGTAGGCACTTCCACAGTTGCCCAGGGCAGTCCACGATGAACAGTCAGACCTTCTATGACTAACACGCTGTCGGTACGCTCTCTGCCTGCGAGCTTTAGGGTGAAGCGCTCGCCAGAAAGCTCGAGGCTCCAGCTCGGTGATGCAGTGAAGAACTTTCCGAGTAACGTCGGTTTCCAGCTTCGATGAGATGTTGTCATGTCTCTCAACGATAGGCGATATTTCTACCCACTGGAAGGAGGCGAATTCCAACCTATTGCACGTATTACCTCTGTGCGCTGCTGTTGGTCGTCACAAGTCTTGAAACATCCATGACCATCACACTTCGGAGAACCGCTCATCTGGGTAGCCTATGGAGATAACGGTACAGTTCCGATACAAGCTGGCTCCGGCTGGTTGGCCTAGAACTTGGGGGAGACTTGACCAGCAATATCCAAATTGAGCAATCCAACGAATCTCAGGCCGCTGCGCGCAAGGCAAAAAAAGAACCAGCGTCAGCAGATGGCTTGGGCCAAGGAAGAGGAAACGGGGCAACTACGGTTCGTTGGCGAGTTGCCACGCATTCGCACAGGCTTGAAGTGCGGCTGCGTCTGCTATGGCTGTGGAGAGCGACTGGAAGCCGTGAATGCAGGCAACCCCGAGGCGCTCATCACTCCGCATTTCAGGCATAAAGAACTGCCTGACAGCGGCATGTGCAGCCAGACTGTCTCCAAGATACTGTTGCGGACCGAACTTGAGGCCCTCAAGGCACTCTCTTTGCCGTCCCGCCAGGTTGTCGTGGCTCAGCAGGGGCTTTCAGGTCGGGAGTACAAGGCATCTCGTCTGCGCCCCGCCAGGCATCTCGTGGTGAATGACGTGGTTATGTCGAGCGATGTGGAAGCGGTCCTGCTCCTGGACGATGGCAGCCAGCTCATTGTTCGGCTCTCTGGCAAGCTGGAGGTTTCTGACTCCGGCGCACTAACTCCGACCATCCACATACAGAGCGACGATCCCCTTGTCGCATCGCTTACTCCTGAGAAGCTTCGGGAACGGCTCTCAGTGCTAATTGGGGATGGACTATGGACGGGTCCCGACATTGATTCGGGATTCTCCGATGAAGTAGCGGCGGAGGCTCGGCAAGCTGCGCTTAGTGCCTTGGATTTGGTGCCGGAGGAGGCTGTGCCAGAAATCGGCAGAACACCTGCGCGCGAAACGCTACTGCACTGGACAGCCAAAGAAATCCTCCACCAAATGGACTGCCTTGATGTTCCAGGCATTTGGGTGCCATGGAAAGACGGCTATTCGCGATCCGGCCTTACGCATAAGGACTGTGAAGTGGATGCTACCACGCTGGACCTCAAGGACATTCGACTTGAGACTCGCGTTGGCCGGACCCGGCCTGACGTTCTGGCTGAGGCTAAGGGAGACCCCGGCCATATCTGGAATGGCTCACTGGCCATTGAGGTAACCGTCTCCAATCACATTGATGCTGAGCGGATGGTTCGCATTGAGGCGGAAAACATCGCTTTCCTCGAAGTGGACCTATCAGGGGACGACCGTGCAATCAACTACGACTTGCTATACCGCATCCTCAGCAGAGATTCGGACCGTAAGCACTGGTTGTTTCACCCTGGCACGGCCATCTTGCAGCGCCAAGTGCTTGACCACGTGGAAGGAGGCCTGTTCACGACCACAGATAGAGAGTTGGCTGTTAGGTTCGAGGAACTGTTCGTGCAACAGTCCAATCATCCGTATTACCTGCTCCCCAATATTCCGATGGACCAGACTTTGGCCACCATTGAGAATGAACTGCAACGGGTTGGACGTGAACTGGAGAAAAGGGATTACGTTGGCGCTGATGTGCTCAAACACCGTGGCATCCTCACGCGGCCGCTGCAGCGGCTCTTCACCATGAAGCGCAACGAGGTGGTGGGTTATCGCTTGGACAGCATCTGGCAGGTTGTCAACGCCATCCTAGGGGACATGGAAAACTCCAGCTCCCGCAAGTTTCATGTTCACTATCACTTGGCGCTGCAAACCTACAAGCCTCTGTTAGCCAACTCTGAAGCAGTCGGCCGTGTGAAGGTATGGCGGGATGCTGTGGCCAACGGCTGCCGTAAGCCCGAAGACCAGTACTACCCCAACACCCGTTTCAACCCCTTCCTTGGTCTTCTCTTCCCCGAATTAAGTGAGAAGTTGAAATGGCGCCCCCGTGCTGCACACGGCTAATTGAGGTCCTACGGTACAAAAATTTTCCGAGTTAGTAGCTATATCCGAAGAGGTGCTTGCGCCTATCAACGCAAAGCGCTCGAATGACCTTCCGCTATCTACAAAACCTTGGCCGACGTAGGATGCTACGTCTAGGGTCACGTCCTGTCGGTATTTCAACCAGAAGCATGCTTTCAACGTATTGCCGCCTTGCATAGGTAACAGGTTGACTCAACGGAAATTGATGACGGTACTTTTGACGGTATGTGCACTTTTCACCGCCACTTTTGATGAGCCAAAGCTATGCATTTAAATGCAAAAAAGTCCAGCCTATTTTTTTCATTGACAATTGAGTGGGAATAAAGCGCTGGCGTGAACTGACACGCAAGCTTTAGACCTTTTCTCATGCAAGCCCGCGATATCGCGGGCTTTTTTCATTTCTATCTGGCTCTATCTGGAACTAGCCGGTCTTACGAAGTCGGCGGGTTTCGATGGCACTTTGCATGGCACCGAGCATCGCCAATACCATCCGCCTCGTCGATACCATCAGCCCTGCCTTCTGCAGTTGATGGCATCAAAATCACCTAATTATTTGATTTTAAAGACGATGCCATGCACAAAAACGCGCTTGTTTGCTGGTGGTCTCGCGCATATGCCCGCGAACAGTCGCCGCAGGAGCGCGGGCAATACGAGTTTGCAGAGCAAGAGGCCAAGGCTCGAAAAGTTGGACTTTGGCGAGAGGCCGAGCCAATCGCGCCATGAGATTGGCGCAAAGCCTTATGCGAGCCTCGACAAAACCTAAGTCCGTAAACGACCCTTTGCTGTCCTTCGGTCTTCAGTCGGCCAAGACTTCTATGCAGCGATTACCGCTGCTCGTCGCCGCAATGCTTCCTAACGGTCACCGTCTCATACCAGCCATCCGAGCATTGACGCGGGTGACTGCCCAATGACGGGTTTCAGGTGTGCAGGGGACAGCGACCATCAAGTGCAGGCAGATAGGTCGCTGGATGTCTGCAGTCACATCGTGCGAACAGGAGCTTGCGAGCCGTTGCAGTCAACTGAGCTTTGACAACCGATGCCTGGTATGCGGCGATTGCTGCGGCTCAAGGCTGCATCGTGACTTATCGGTCACCCATCAGCAGTCAAGATCATGAGCGTGACGAGGACACGCCTATCATAGGCTAGGCCATAAAAAACGATGCCCCCTAGGGAGCATCGCTTCCTTGTTGCTGATCTTGGCAGGGATAGCTTTGGGGTCGAGGCTATTGATTGTGCCGTACCGACGATTCACGGCTAAAGCCGCTCAAGCGTTCTCCAGGACGCTCCCTAGCGTCCATGAAATGTACCAGTGAGCCGGATGACGGTCATATCAGCACTCAAATTTGAGAGAGGGCCTCCTTATCCTTCTCGAAGCCTTGGGAAGGGGCCGTATTTTTAGTTTGGGCCTGTCGGAGGTTTCCGGGGGACATCAAGCGATGCGAGCCAACCGCAGATCCGGCCAACCGACTACTGCCTTCGCTCGCATCGTGGGCCTGTAGCTTGAAGCCGGCCACCACTTCGGCCAACTGGTTCGCCTGCTGCTGCAACGACTGCGCTGCTGCCGTGGCCTGCTCCACCAGCGCGGCGTTCTGCTGCGTGCTCTGGTCCATCTGGGTAACGGCGCAGCCGACCTCGGCAATGCCCCGGCTTTGCTCCTGGCTGGCATTGCTGATCTCGGCCACGATGGCCGTGACGCGGTTGACACTGTCCACCACGTCCCGCATGGTGGTGCCCGCCGCATTCACTAGGCGGCTGCCCGTGCTGACTTGGCTCACGGAATCGTCGATCAACGCCTTGATTTCCTTAGCGGCCTCTGCCGAACGCTGCGCCAGTTGACGTACTTCGGATGCCACCACGGCAAAGCCGCGGCCTTGCTCGCCGGCGCGCGCGGCCTCCACAGCCGCATTCAGCGCCAGGATGTTGGTCTGGAAGGCAATAGAGTCGATGACCTGGATGATGTCCACGATACGTCGCGCCGAGGCCTCGATGCCGCCCATGGTCTGCACCACCTGGCCCACCACGGCGCCGCCTTGGGTGGCCACTTCGGAGGCATTGCTCGCCAGCTCGCTGGCTTGGCGCGCGCTGGCCGCGTTCTGCTGAACAGTGGCAGTGAGCTGCTCCATAGCGGCAGCGGTCTCTTCAAGCGAGCTGGCCTGCTGCTCGGTGCGCGAGGACAGGTCTTGGTTGCCGCTGGCGATCTCGCTGGTGGCAATTCGCACTGACTCCGAGGATTGGCGGATGCGCAGCAGCACGGCGGCTATCTTGTCTGTGAAATGGTTAAAGGCAGTGGCGATCTGGGTCAGTTCGTCCTTGCCCGCGGTATCCAGGCGCCGCGTTAGATCGCCTTCACCCGAGGCAATATCCTCCAATGCATCGCGAACGACTAAGAGACGGCGCAGTAGACGGTTCACGCTGGCCGACAGCAGCGCCACGGCCACCACCACACAAAGCGCCGCGATCAGCATCTCCATCTGCAGCAGCTTGCGTGCGGCGGCCGTAGCCTCGGTCTTGTCCACGGCCACGCCCAGCAACCAGGGCGTGCCCTCCACTCGGGACGCATAGACCAGCTGCTTTGCGCCATTCACGTCCACTTCGGCACTGCCGCCGTCCTGGGCCAGTTTCTGCAGCAGCCCGCCATCAAGCTGCGGCGCGATGCCGGTGGAGGGCTTCATTACCAGTTCCGCCTTGGCATAGGCCAGGATGTTGGACTGCCCGTCCAGCAGGAAAGCAAAGCTCTGGCCCGTGGCGTGGATGGAGTTCACCTTGCGCGTCACGGTATCCAGATGCATGTCCGTGCCAACCACGGCGGTGTACTGGCCGGCCGGCCCTACGGGCTCGACGAAGCTGATCGTCAGCTTGCCGGTGCTGGCATCAATGTAGGGAGGTGTCACACTGGGCTTGCCTGCCTGCACGGCCTGCTTGTACCAGGGGCGCTCCGTACCGACATAGTTCTCTGGCATGGGGTGGGAGAACACGTGGGCACCGCTGGCGTAGACGAAATAGGTGTCGTCGAAATCGCCGGCCTGCTTGGCCGCCAATAGAAAGGGCACGGGCTCCTGCTTACCCACTGCCTGCTGCAGCGAGCTGGTGATGCGCTGCTTGTCTCGCACCCACTCGGCCAGATCATTGGCATGCAGCTTCGTGAGCTGGCTTATGCGCTCGTTGAGCGAGCGCTCGGTACTGCTACGCACCGAGAAAAAGGTGGAGAGCGCCAGGGCAAGCAGTGAGAGTGTGGTGATAGCTACACAGATACCGATCAGGCGAGCGCGCAGGCTGTTTAACATGAAAAATTTCCACAAAGCGTAATAATTTGTGGGAAGTCAATGTACCTTGATTCAGGTAATGAAAATTTCTTCGCGAGGGAGGAAATTTCCCTAAGGCCTTTTAATTGATCTCTTGGCAGCTGCGTTATCAGTCACGTCACTCATAGACATGCACTGACGACAAGAGGCAGACAGCAGGATTAAGTGGCAGCAAGTCGAACTGGCTGCAGCCCACAAGAGCATTGTGAAGGGGCCGTTCAGGACAGGCGGTCTTCAACGACCGGTGTTGGCGGTTGCTGCCGTTCAGGTACTGGACAGCGAATGGCTCGGTTTAGCCAGACGCAGTCAGCGTCAGGAACACGTCTGAGGTCTACTTCTGGCCGTTCCCAGTCATACGCACCGGAGCAGCACCCTCCTCTGAGACAATCGCGCGATGACCGATGAATCACCGATCCACACAGTCCACAAGCGCGTTTGCTACACGTTCCTGAGGCACTGGAAGGCCCATAACAACGCCTACCCCAAGCTGATCAAGATGCCGCCCGAAGAGCTGCGGCAGTTCAACATCGTCAACTCCTTCGGTAAGCCTGATGAACTCTGGGGCGTCCCAATAGAAGTCGACCCCAACACCACGGGCGTGATG
>NZ_JBANEM010000028.1:0-55072 GCF_040187805.1 Comamonas sp. wu1-DMT | reverse complement strand
GACCATAGCAAGTTGGTACCACTCCTTCCCATCCCGAACAGGACAGTGAAACGACTTTGCGCCGATGATAGTGCGGGTTCCCGTGTGAAAGTAGGTCATCGTCAGGCTCTTACAGTGAAAACCCCGTAGTCGAAAGATTACGGGGTTTTTTATTTGATCAATCGGTATTCTTGATATTGCTTGCGCAGTAGTGGACATGGAAAGGATGAGCATGCAGCTGCAGGACATGTTGTATTCACAGGGCTTTGGCATTCGCCGTGTCTGCTCCGGCTTGGTGCAGCAAGGCTGGGTGGAGCTGTGGAACCCGCAGACTTCTGACTGGGAGAAGATCCTGGATTCCACCCAGCAGGTGGATCCCGGAGGTCTGCGTTTCAGGGTGCAAGGCGTGGAGTGGGAGTATCACGAGCTGGGTTATGTGCTGCTGAACAAGCCAGCCGGCACCGAATGCTCGCAAAAGCCATCGGCCTATCCCAGCATCTATACCTTGCTACCGGCTCCGCTGCGTCAGCGACCCAACAAAGGGGCGGTGCAAGGTGTTCAGGCGGTGGGTCGTCTGGACCAGGATACGACGGGCATGCTGCTGCTCAGCGATGACGGCCAGTTCATCCATCGCATGTCGTCGCCCAAAAAGCATGTCTCCAAAGTTTATCGAGTGACTTGCAAGCATCCGGTGGATGCCAAGCAGATACAGCGGCTGCTGGATGGTGTCGTACTCGATGATGATCCCAAGCCCGTCAAGGCAGCGGCCTGCGAGCAGGTGGATAGCCATGTGCTGGATCTGACGCTGACCGAGGGCAAGTATCACCAGGTCAAGCGCATGATTGCGGCTGTGAGCAACCGGGTCGAAGGTCTGCATCGCAGAAGAATCGGCGGCATGGAGTTGCCCGCAGAGTTGGAGCCTGGCCAATGGCGCTGGCTTACGGCGGATGAGCTGGAATTGTTCAAGCCGGGCAAGTAAGACAAAGCAAGATAAAAAGCCTGCTGGCTTGCGCCAGCAGGCTTTTTGATTGGCGACAGGGGAAATCAGTGCCGCTGCGCAGGGAGCATGGACGCCTGCTGGAGCTTGCCCGAAGTTTGCAGCGCAGCGCCGGGCAGGAATTCGATGCCGGTACGGCGTACCAGCTCCGCATAGCTGATGGGCTCGGTGACGCGGGCTGCGTCATCATTGGCCTGCCAGTGCGCCCAGGCACGCTGGCTCTGAGCGTCATAAACCAGCTTGTAGAGAAAGCTGGGCACACGCACCTGGTTGTGGCCGACGGAGGCTGCGCCGGCCTCAAAGACCGGGCCGGTGATGATGTAGACATCGCCCTGAGCCCGTTGTGCATAGCTGCGCGTGTCTTTTTCGATGCGGGCCCAGGGGCCGCCGTTCTGCTTGATGGACTGGGGCACCATATTGGCCAGCGAGAAGCTCTGGGCCATGGCCTGTGCGGTCGGCATGTCGCCAGCGGGAGCCATGTGGCCGCGTGAGTAGCCGGAGCGCTTGTAGTCGTCCAGCTCGGCGCGTTCATCGCGGGGCAGGCGGGCATCGCTGTAGAACTTGTTGGTGCGCTTTTCGTCGGCATCGGCGACCAGGGCCTTGTTCAGACGCTGAGCGACGAAGACGGGAGTCTTGCTCTGGCCGCTGTGCAGCACGGCAAACGCGTCATAGCACAGCGCACGCAGCTTGGGCTGATCGCTGAGCACGGGAGCTTTGCTGTTGGCAAAGAACTGTGGGCATTGCTCGAAGCCCTGGGTGCTGCGCGTGGGATTGCTGATCTGGATGAGCGGTGCGGGGCTGGCCGTTGCCGAGGGCGCAGGCATCCTGGCGGAGCAGGCCACGCTGCTGATGGCCAGCATTGCGATGCCGGCATGGCGCAGCCATGGCGGGATTCGTGAGCAGGAAGAGGAAAGCGGTGCTGAAAAAGCGGAAGACATGCGCGAAGAAGGCCGAGGGAGATGAAAAGAGTGCCAGCAGCCCAGGCGCAAGAGCGAGTCTGGCCGTCATCGAGGATGATTGATTGCTACTTGAATAAGAGCTGTTTGCGCAAGCTTTGAAAGCTTTTCAAGGTAAAAGTTTCCTGAAAAGCTTTGTAATAAAGCGCTAAGTGCTCATATTTTATGAAGGCTAGATGTCCTGTCCCTGCTTACGTCGCCAAGCTTCGGATCCCTGAGGGCGTTCCATGCATGAGCAGGATCTGAAGTGCGGCTCGGGTCTGCAGATGCAGCTGCTTGAGCGCCTCATCTTTCTGGGGCGGCAAAATGTACTGGCCCTGTGCGTTCCTCGCATAGGGCTTGCCCAGAATGTCGGCCATATCGATCTGATAGTAGCTGCGGTCGCCGTACGGGCGCTTGCCGTCGATATAGGGCAAGGGCCAGATCGCCTGGCCGTCCTTCTCCTCGGCCAAGACATAAGGCAGGTCATCGGTACCGACTTCACGCCACAGGGCGGCATGCAGCAGCGTCAGGTGTTCGGGGCGAAAGTCGAAGCTGCTGTCTGGCGCCTGACCTGAGAAGTCGGGCGGCAAGGCATAGCGACCGGGCGCCAAGGTGGCGGTGGCCACAAACTGCGGCAGCCAAAGGCAGACCTCGGTCAGGAGCCGGGTGGCCAGAGCAGCATCGTGACTGCGCAGCACTTGCTGGGCCGTGTCGAGGGTGGACAGATCGCCGCCAAAGGGCTGCACGGGATCGAAGCCGGGTGCCCCAGACTCTACGGGCATCCACCGCACCCGCAGCAGGCGCATCAGCTGCAGATGCTGGGCGCTCAGCGGCGGCAGCGCCTGGCTGAAGACCGTCTGGATCACGGCTCGACGTTCGGTACTGCCCTGACGCTTGCGCAGCCACGACCAGCTCAAGGCGCTGGTTGCCGCAACTGCCAGGGTGGAGAGTGTGGAGATCAGCAGCCTGCGCTTCATGGGCGAAGGTTTTCAGTCATCGATGGAAGCGCTCCAGCGGTCGCCCCAGCCGCTGCGGTCCTGACGCACGCGATCGATTTCGCGGCGGTCGCGCTTGGTGGGGCGGCCGGTGTGCTGGGCCGCCAGTGCTTCGGCGGGCTCGGGTGCCAGACGGCGCTGCTCGGCCAGCTGTTCGCGCTGGGCAATGCTTTGCGCTGTCTCCTCGTATAGCTGTTGGGCCACGGGTGCCGGGCCGCGCATGCCGCTCAGCCCGCGCACTATGACTTCCCTGGGAATATTGCCCTGGCGCAGGTGGATGTGGTCGCCCGGGCGGATTTCACGCGAGGCCTTGGCATTGGCGTTGTTGACCGTGACCCGGCCTTTGCCAATCTCCTCCACAGCCAGGCTGCGGGTCTTGTAGAACCGCGCGCACCATAGCCATTTGTCCAGACGCATGGATTCAGTTTCACTCATATCGGCATTTTGCGGCGTGAAGGGATGGCGATTCAAGTCAGAGCAGTATCCATGTCCTGGGCATCGCCATTGTGCAGGGGCAGCTGAATCCGCGCCTGCAGGCCACGCACGCGGCCGAGTCCGTCGTGCAGGTTGCGCAGCTCGATCTGGCCGCCCAGGGTCTGCACGATTTCCTGGCAGATGGCCAGGCCCAGGCCGGAGCCGCTGCGCGTATTGCCCGCCGAAAAGGGCTGGAACAGTCGCTGGGCCAGTTCATCGTCGATGCCGCTGCCGCTGTCTTCGATACTCAGCTGCGCCATGCCATCGTGCGCGCGCACATCGACCTGCAGACTCCCGTGCCTGGGGGTGTGGCGTATGGCGTTGTGCAGCAGGTTGCGGGTCAGCTCGCGCAGCATCCATTCATGGGCGGCCACGCAGCAGGCCTGGGTTTCGATGCCGAAATCCATGTCGTGATCGGCAATCAGCGGTGACAGCTCCAGCGCCACGTCGCGCACGATATCGTCGAGCTGGGCGAGCATGGAGCTGTTCTGGTTGCTGTCTTCCTGGCGCAGCTGCTCGACCTTGGCCAGGGCCAGCATCTGATTGGCGACGCGGGTGGCGCGGTCCACCGTGTCGTCAATCTCGGCAAAGGCCTGGGCCGGTGGAATATCGCCGCGCTTGGCAGACTGGACCTGAACCTTGAGCACGGCCAGCGGCGTGCGCAGCTGGTGCGAGGCGTCGCGCACAAAGCGCTTCTGATTGCTCAGCAGGCCTTGCAGGCGCTGCATGGTCTGGTTGGTGGCTTCCAGCAGAGGCTGGACTTCGCGCGGGACCTCGGGCGCAGCCAGCGGACTCAGATCCCCCTGGGCACGGCCCTGCAGGTCCTGGCTGAGCTGGCGTATGGGCTGGGTGGCGCGCTGTACCACGATGATGACGATCAGGGCGACGACCAGCACCAGCAGGGCCTGACGAATCAAGGTATCACGCAGAATCTGCAAGGCCAGGGATTCGCGCAGTTCCAGGGTTTCGGCCACCTGGATCACGGCCATGCCGCGTCCGTCGGCGCTGGCAACCGGCTGCAGCAGCACGGCCACGCGCACGGGGTGGCCGCGAAACTCGTCGTCGTAGAAGTCCACCAGCGCCGCATAGGGCGGGCGCTGTGGAATCCTGCCGTTCCAGACAGGCAGTTCCTCGAAGCCGGAGATCAACTGGCCGTCCAGCGTGGAGACGCGGTAGAACATGCGGCTCTGGTTGTCAGCCTCGAAAATTTCCAGTGCCGAATAGGGAACGATGGCGCGCAACTGTGCCTGATCGTCGTATCCCGTGACGCCAATTTGCTCGCTAATGCTTTTGGCCGAGGCCAGCAGGGTTCTGTCGTAAGCCGTGTGCAGCGATGCCAGGGTTTGCTGATAGAGGCTCCAGGCGTTGAGGGCAATCAGCGCCAGCACAGGCAGCAAGATGCCGGTGAGCAGCAGGCGCCGCAGCGACCAGGCTGTCTTGGGCCGCGCTTTGGCCGCAGCGGCTGTCATGCCGCGACCTCGGCCTTGACCAGATAGCCCAGTCCGCGCAGCGTGACCAGTTGCACGCCGGTGCCGCCCAACTTTTTGCGCAGCCGGTAGGCCACGACTTCCACGGCCTCGTATTGCACATCGACCTCGCCGGGGAAGACCAGACTGAACAGCCGTTCCTTGGTGACCGCATGGCCTGGGCGGGCCAGCAACGCATGCATCATGGACAGCTCGCGCGGGGTCAGCTCCAGAACCTTGTCGTCGAGATAAATGGCGCCGCTTTCCTTTTCATAGCGCAATGCGCCCAGGGTGATAACTTCAGAGGCCGATCTGGGGGGGAAGCTATCCTGGCTGCGGCGCAGCAGGGCGCGCAGGCGTGCTTCCAGTTCGTCGAGGTCAAAGGGCTTGGCCAGATAGTCGTCGGCACCGGCGTTCAGCCCCATGACGCGGTCGCCCACGGTGCCACGTGCCGTCAGTATCAGCACCGGTGTGCGCAGGCCCAGGGCCCGGGCGCGCTCCAGCACCTGCAGGCCGTCGAGGCCGGGCAGACTCAGGTCCAGCACCACGGCATCGGGTTCGCGGGTCTGCCAGTGAGCAAGGGCACTGGGGCCGTCGGCCGCCACATCCACATGCAGCCCGCGGCGCATCAGGGTGCGCTGCAGCGTGGTGCGCATGGCGGAATCATCTTCAACAAGCAGTAATTGCATGCAGCCGAACATAGCACTGCGCTGCGAATGCGAAGACAAGTCGTGAAACTACCGGGCTTGCTTAAGGGATAGCCCTAGGTGATTGGACAGCCGTTTGACAGGCAGGCTGTCCATGATTGCATTCACCAACTACATAAGGAGTACATCATGCGTCGTGATACGTTTCTGAAGTCTCTGGCAGCCCTGGCGGCGGCCGGTGCTTTGCCCCTGTCGGCCCAGGCAGCGGCAGCCATCAAGATGATGCTGCCCGCTAACCCTGGTGGCGGCTGGGACACGACAGGCCGTGCCCTGGGCAAGGCCTTGCAGGACGCAGGTGTGGCTTCTTCCGTCACTTATGACAACAAGGGCGGCGCTGCCGGCGCCATCGGTCTGGCCCAGTTCGTCAACGGCAGCAAGGGCGATCCCAATGCCATGATGGTCATGGGCGCCGTGATGCTGGGCGGCATCATTACCGGCAAGCCTCCTGTCAACCTGAGCCAGGCCACGCCTTTGGCGCGCCTGACCAGCGAGTACAACGTGTTTGTGCTGCCCGCCAATTCGCCCTACAAGAACATGGCGGAAGTGGTGGCCCAGCTCAAGAAGGACCCTGGCTCCATCAAGTGGGGCGGTGGCTCGCGCGGCTCCACCGAACACATTGCTGCAGCCATGATCGCCCGTGAAGTGGGTGTGGACCCCGCCAAGATCAACTACGTGGCTTTCCGTGGGGGCGGTGAGGCGATCTCCGCCATTCTGGGCGGCAACGTCACCGTGGGCGGCAGCGGCTTCAGCGAGTTTGCCGAGTACATCGCGACCGGCAAGATGAAGCCCATCGGCGTGACTTCGGCTCAACGCCTCAAGGGTGCGGCGTCCAGCATTCCCACGCTCAAGGAGCAGGGCATCAATGTGGAAATCGGCAACTGGCGCGGTGTGTATGGCGCGCCCGGCATTTCCAAGGCCCAGCGCGACGAGCTGGTGGCCCAGATTGAGAAAGCCACCAAGAGCAAGGCCTGGGCTGAAGCGCTGCAGAAGAACGACTGGACACCTGCCTGGCTGAGCGGCGATGCCTTTGGCAAGTTCGTCGACGACGAGTTCGCCAGCCTGCGCGCCACCATGGCCAAGTCCGGCATGATCTGATGATCTCCAGGCCGCTGCGTTCTGCAGCGGCCTCTGGCGCGTGAACACGCTCCAGGGACATGGCATAGGGCTGGCGACTTCAGCCCTGATCGCGTTGTGTCCTGCTGTTTTCCCCCGCACTGATTGATGGCCTGCCCCTGACGGCGCAAGCCAGGGTTTGTGCAACCCCATGATGCCGTGAGAGCTGCTGGCAAGTTTGCTCTGACGGGTTCCGAAAACCATTGAAATCAAACACATTCATCATGTCTGATTCATTCCAAGATCTGGCCCGGGCAGCGGAGGCCGCACAGGTTTCGGCCTATGCAGACCCCGATGAGCCGCAAAGCCCCAATGTACCGTCCAAAAGAGCACAAACCATTGTCGGTTCGGGCGTGCTGCTGGTCGCTGTCGGCCTGGCTGTCGGCGCACTGCAGATTCCTTCCGATTCGGGCTATGGTGGCGTTGGCCCCAACTTTCTGCCCTGGCTGTGCGCCATCGTGCTGGCCGTTTGCGGTGCGTTGCTGATCTGGGAAGCTCGGAGCGGCGGCTTTCGCCATGCGGCGGATCCTGGCGGCCATGCCAAGGCCGATATATTGTCTTTTGTCTGGGTTTCTGCAGGCCTGCTGATCAATGCGGCTTTGATTGGAACCGTCGGCTTTATCTTCAGCTGCACGATTTGCTATGTCTTGGCCGTGCAAGGCCTGCGCCGCGCCGCGCATCAGCCTCAGGCCTCTGAAATCGGTACCTGGGTGAAGGATGTGATCACTGGCTTGCTGATTTCAGCGCCCGTTTTCTGGATGTTTACTCAGTTCCTGGCAATCAATCTGCCTGGCTTGACTCAGACGGGGTGGCTGTAATGGATATCTTCAATGCTTTGATGGCAGGCTTTGCCACCGCCATCACGCCCGTCAATCTGTTGTGGGCTCTGGTGGGTTGTGCCCTGGGTACGGCTGTGGGCGTGCTGCCCGGTATCGGCCCGGCCGTGGCAGTGGCCATGCTGCTGCCCATCACCGCCAAGGTGGATGTGACGGCTTCCATGATCTTTTTTGCCGGCATCTACTACGGTGCCATGTATGGCGGCTCGACCACCTCGATTCTGCTGAACACGCCCGGCGAAACGGCGTCCATGGTCACGGCCATGGAGGGCAACAAGATGGCCAAGAGCGGCCGAGCGGGCGCGGCGCTGGCAACCGCCGCCATCGGCTCGTTTGTCGCGGGGACCTTTGCCACAGTGGTGGTGACCCTATTTGCTCCCTATGTCGCTGACTTTGCCGTGAAGCTGGGCCCGCCCGAGTACTTCATGCTGATGGTGCTGGCCTTCACCACTGTGAGCGCCGTGCTGGGCCAAAGCTCGCTGCGCGGCATGACGGCGCTGTTTGTCGGCCTGGCTGCAGGCTGCATCGGCATGGATCAGATCTCCGGTGCCGCGCGCTATACCGGCGGCAAGATGGAACTGCTGGACGGCATCGACATTGTGCTGGTGGCAGTGGGTCTGTTTGCCGTGGCTGAAGTGCTGTATGCCGCCATGTATGAAGGCAAGGTCGAGGAGTCGCAGAACAAGCTGACCCGTGTGCACATGACCAAGCGTGACTGGAAGCGTTCCTGGCCCGCCTGGATGCGCGGCACGCTGCTGGGTACACCGTTTGGCTGCATTCCCGCTGGCGGCACCGAGATCCCGACCTTTCTGAGCTACGCGACCGAGAAGAAGCTGGCCAAGGGCGAAGACAAGGCCGAGTTCGGCGGCAAGGGCGCCATCGAAGGCGTGGCCGGTCCGGAAGCTGCCAACAATGCCACCGTGACCGCAGCCCTGATTCCGCTGCTGACGCTGGGCATTCCTACCAGCAACACCACGGCCGTGCTGCTGGGCGCCTTCCAGAACTACGGCATCAACCCCGGCCCCCAGCTGTTCACCAGTTCGGCTGCCCTGGTCTGGGCGCTGATTGCCTCGCTGTACATCGGCAACGTGATGCTGCTGGTGCTCAACCTGCCCATGGTGGGTCTGTGGGTCAAGCTGCTGAAGATTCCGCGTCCCCAGCTGTATGCCGGCATCTTGATCTTTGCAACGGTCGGTGCCTACGGCATGCGCCAGAGCGCGTTCGATCTGTTCCTGCTCTACGGTATTGGCTTGCTCGGTGTGATCATGCGCCGCTTCGACTTCCCCACCGCCCCCGTGGTGGTGGGCATGATCCTCGGCCCCTTGGCGGAAGCGCAGATGCGCAATGCAGTGTCGATCGGCGAAGGCAGCTGGTGGATCTTCCTGCAGCGTCCCATGTCGCTGACGCTGATCATCATCGTGCTGGCCGTACTGATCATTCCCCGCGTGCTCAAGCGCCTGTCGGAGGCCAAGCATGCCCGGGAGGCAAGCGCCGCCTGAGTCCCGTTTCCTAGCCTGCTGCGGGTGCTGTACGCATGGAGCCCGTTGCATTCATATCCCCTGTTCGGTGAGCTGGACAGGGGATTTTTTTATGGAGGCCGGCTAAAGCATTGCTTTGAATGCACTAGCTGGAGGTCTGTGCCGATGGTTTTGGGGCAATGTCGCCCTACCATGGCGCAATGATGGAAATGAGCCAACGGCTACCCAACGATTTCGCTTGCGAGCTGCCCGATGATGCCGACGGCATCTATGCATTGGCGGCACGGTCCATGTTTCAGCTGTTCTCGTCAATGAGCCAGGGTATGTTTCTGGTCGACAGAAGCGGGCGCATTGTCTGGGTCAACAAAGGCTACGAGCGTTTTTTGCCACGCCTGGGAGTAGCCGGTGTGGGCGATTTTCTCGGGCATAAGGTGGAGGAGGTCATCCCCAACACGCAGATGCGCAGCGTGTTGGAGACCGGCAAGCCGGTCCTGATCGATCTGCTGACCAATAGCGCCGGAACCTTTGTCGTCAGCCGCCTGCCGCTGCATGACGATGAAGGTGGCGTGATCGGTGCCATCGGCATTGTGCTGTTCGACCAGCCCGAGACAACCTTGCAGCCGCTGATCAGCAAGTTTGCGATGCTGCAGCGCGATCTCGATGAAGCGCGGCGCGAGCTGGCTGCCCAGCGCAGCCGCAGCCTGCAGGCGTCCGTGCAGGGTTCGCGCCGCAGCAAATACAGCTTTGCCAGCTTTGTGGGCAGTAGTCCAGCTGCGGTCGAGGTCAAGCGCCAGGCGCGACGGGCGGCCCAGTCCATGAGTCCGGTGCTGCTGCTGGGCGAGACCGGTACCGGCAAGGAGGTGCTGGCCCATGCCATCCATGCCGCATCGGCGCGGTCTGGCGGTCCTTTTGTGAGCGTCAATATCGCGGCCATTCCCGAAACGCTGCTGGAGGCCGAATTCTTCGGCGTGGCTCCGGGCGCATTCACCGGAGCCGACCGCAAGACGCGCGATGGCAAGTTCAAGCTCGCCGATGGCGGCACCCTGTTTCTCGACGAAATCGGCGACATGCCCGCCAGTCTGCAGGCCAAGCTGCTGCGGGCCTTGCAGGAGGGAGAGATCGAGCCGCTGGGCTCCAACCAGATCGTGCATTTCGATGTACGCGTGGTGGCCGCCACCTCTCGGGATCTGCTGCAGATGGTGCGCGACGGGCGCTTCCGGGAAGACCTGTTCTACCGGCTGCATGTGCTGCCCGTGCGCGTGCCGCCGCTGCGCGAGCGCAGCAGCGATATCCCGGCCCTGGTGGAAATGCTCTGCGAGGACCTGGCGCTGCGCAACGACATGGTTCCACCGGAGCTGGGAAAGGGGGCGCTGGAATTGCTGGTCGCACAGGCCTGGCGCGGCAATATTCGCGAGCTGCGCAATGTGCTGGAGCAGGCAGCCATGCGCTGCGACGACTCGCACATCGATGCCGGCCTGCTGGCACAGGTGCTGCGCTCGTCCGGGGTAGAGCTGCAGGTTCCGCATCGGCCGCCCTTGGCGCAGGAACCCGTGGCTGCGGCAGGCGATTTGCTCAAGCCGCTTGCCGAGCAAATGGCCGAGCTCGAAGCCCGTGCGATAAGGGCCGCGATGCAGGCCCATGGGGGCAACAAGCTGGCCGTTGCAAGGACGCTCGGCATATCGCGCGCCAAGCTCTACGACCGGCTCGAGAAGCTGAATTTCTGAGTCATGCTAGGGATTGCCCTTGGTGAGTAGGACTTGGTTTGTTTTTATAGTTATAAAAAATATCTAATTTGAGTCCGGAGACAGCATGGCATTGGTACAAGGGCAGGAGTTGTGGAGGCCCACGCAGCAGCAGCAGGAGCAAAGCGGCCTGTGGCATTACATGGACTGGCTGCGCGACAGCCGTGGCCGTGACTTCTCCGACTATGAAGCGCTGTGGCAATGGTCGGCGACGGATATCGAAGGCTTCTGGCGCTCCGTCTGGGACTATTTCGGCATTCAGGCCGATGGTGACCCGACGCAGGTGCTGGCCGGCCGCAAGATGCCGGGTGCCGAGTGGTTTCCCGAAACCCGGCTCAACTATGCCGAACACATCTTCCGCCAGGCCAGCGACCAGCGTCCGGCCATCATTGCGCGCTGCGAGGGCCAGACCCCGGTCGAAGTCTCCTGGCAGCAGCTGCAGCGCGATGTGGGCGCCCTGGCGGCAAGCCTGCGCGGTCTGGGCATCGTGCGTGGCGATCGCGTGGTGGCCTATCTGCCCAATGTGCCGCAGACCGTGGTGGCGTTTCTGGCCTGTGCCAGCATTGGCGCCATCTGGTCCAGTTGCGCGCCGGAGATGGGCGTATCCGTGGTGCTGGATCGCTTCCAGCAGATTGCGCCCAAGCTGATTTTCGCGACCGACAGCTATAGCTATGCCGGCAGGCAGTTCGATCGCCGTGAAGTGCTGGACGAGGTACTCCAGGGTCTGCCCGATATTGCCCGGGTGATTCATGTGCCGGGGCCCTTGTTCGGCAGCGATGCCGAACACGCGGCCGTGCCCTGGCGTGACTGCATGAGTTGGGCCGATGCAACGTGCCATGCAGCGCCGCTGCAGTTCGAGCGCCTGCCGTTCTCCCATCCGCTGTGGGTGGTGTACTCGTCGGGAACCACCGGCCTGCCCAAGGCCATGGTGCACAGTCATGGCGGCATCGTGCTCACCCATCTCAAAACCAATCGCCTGCAGCACGACGTGTTGCCCGGCGATCGTTTCATGTTCCTGGGCAGCACCGGCTGGATTGTCTGGAACCTGATGATAGGCAGCCTGCTGGCCGGCGCGACCGTGGTCCTGTCCGACGGCAACCCGACGGCGCCGAGCGACGATGCGCTCTGGGACTTCATCGACCAATACCAGGTCAGCATCTTCGGTTGCGGTGCGGCCTTCCTCACCAAGAGCATGAAGGATGGCGTCTCGCCGAAGAAGGGGCGCCAGTTCGAGAAGCTGCGTGCCATCAACTCCACGGGCTCGCCGCTGCCTCTCGATGCCTATGCCTGGGTCTACGAGAACGTCAAAAATGATCTGTGGCTGGCCTCGATCAGCGGCGGCACGGATATCGCCTCGGGCTTTGTGGCCTGCGCGCCCATACTACCCGTCAACGCGGGCGAGATTCAGTGCCGCGAGCTGGGTGTGGCCGCCTATGCCTTCAACGAACAGGGGCAGAGCGTGGTCGGCGAAGTCGGCGAGCTGGTGATCACCGAGCCCATGCCCTCCATGCCCGTGTTCTTCTGGAACGACAAGAGCGGGGCGCGCTACCACGACAGCTATTTCGACGTGTTTGCCGGCTGCTGGCGCCATGGTGACTGGATCGAGTTCAGCGAGCGCGGCACGGCCGTGATCTACGGACGCTCGGACAGCACCATCAACCGCTTCGGCATACGCATGGGCACGGCGGAGATCTACCGTGTCGTCGAGGAGCTCGACGCCGTCAAGGACAGCCTGGTGGTCGATCTCGAATATCTGGGTCGACCTTCCTTCATGCCGCTGTTCGTGACTCTGGCCGAAGGCCAGGCATTGACGGGCGAGCTGACCGCCCAGATCAAGAACGCCATCAAGACCAAGGCTTCGGCACGCCATGTGCCCAATGTGGTGGTTCAGGTGGCCGAGATTCCGCGCACCCTCACCGGCAAGAAGATGGAGGTGCCGGTGCGCAAGCTGCTGCTGGGAGCGGACGCCGCCAAGGTGGCCAGCCCCGATGCCATGGCCAATCCATCCAGCATTGATTTCTTTATTCAATTTCGAGAGCAGGTACCGCAGGCGTGACAAGCGCTTGAGGCTGATTTGACTCAATACCCAAAGCAGGCCCACCCATGAATCATCAAGATCTGATCGCCATAGACTTCCACACCCATGCGGAAGTCAGCTGCCGCAATCCCTTTGACAGCTACGGCGAGGAGTACGACCGCGCGGCCGACAAATACTTCGGCAGCTCGCTGCGCCCGACGATCGACGAAACCATTGCCTATTACCGCGAGCGCAAGATCGGTCTGGTGATGTTCACGGTGGACAGCGAGGCGCAACTGGGTCGCCGCCGCATCCCCAACGAAGAGATTGCCGATGCCGCGCGCGAGAACAGCGACATGATGGTGGCGTTCGCCAGCATCGACCCGCACAAGGGCAAGATGGGCGCGCGCGAGGCCGAGCGCCTGATCACCGAATGCGGCGTCAAGGGCTTCAAGTTCCATCCCACGGTGCAGGGCTTCCATCCCTATGACCGCATGGCCTGGCCCATCTACGAGGTCATCAACCACTACAAGCTGCCCGCCATCTTCCACACCGGCCACAGCGGCATCGGCAGCGGCATGAAGTGCGGCGGCGGTCTGCGCCTGGCCTACAGCAACCCCATGCTGCTGGACGACGTGGCCGTGGACTTCGGCGATATGCAGATCGTCATGGCCCATCCCAGCTTTCCCTGGCAGGACGAGGCGATCTCGGTGGCGCTGCACAAGCCCAATGTCTGGATCGATCTTTCGGGCTGGAGTCCCAAGTATTTCCCCAAGCAGCTGGTGCAGTACGCCAATACTTTGCTCAAGGACCGTGTGCTGTTCGGTAGCGACTTCCCGCTGATCACGCCCGAGCGCTGGATGAAGGACTTCGAGGTCGCCGGCTTCAAGCCCGAGGTCATGCCCGGCATTCTCAAGGACAACGCCGTGCGGCTGCTGGAGCTGGACGGAAAACGCGATGCCGCATGAAAGCCACAAGGATCACCCCGGTGATCCTTTTTTCATGGCGGATTGAGCAAAGCCTGGGATGGGCCCTAAGGTGGCTGTTGATTTGTATTGAAATCAGTCACTGTATGAATTAAAGACATTAATTGTCTGATTTTCAGTCGATATGGGGCTGCGTATGGTGGCTCTTCAGAGGAAAACCAGACTGGCACGAAGACTGCTGTCTGCACACCATAGAAAGACAAGCGGACAACCGCATCCATCCTCAAGGAGACAATACATGCACAAGCGCAGCCTGCTGCAGGCGGCCGTTCTGGCGGCCATGGTGATTCATGTTCCCGGCGCCCTGGCGCAATCCGAAATCCGCATTGCCCATGTCTACAGCAAGACCGGGCCTCTGGAAGCCTACGGCAAGCAGACCCAGGCGGGCCTGATGATGGGCCTGGAATATGCGACGGGCGGCAGCATGACGGTGGCGGGCAAGAAGCTGGTGGTGATCGAGAAGGACGACCAGGGCAAGCCCGACCTCGGCAAGAGCCAGCTGGCCACCGCATATTCGGACGACAAGGCCGATCTGGCCGTGGGGCCCAGCGCTTCGGGCGTGGCGCTGGCCATGCTGCCCGTGGCCGAGGAGTACAAGAAGATCCTGATCGTCGAGCCTGCCGTGGCCGATTCCATTACGGGCGACAAGTGGAACAAGTACATCTTTCGCACTGGCCGCAATTCCAGCCAGGACGCGATCGGCAATGCCGTGGCCATAGACAAGCCCGGCGTGACCATCGCCACGCTGGCCCAGGACAACGCCTTCGGCCGCGACGGCGTCAAGGCCTTCAAGGAGGCTGTCAAAAAAGGCAAGCTGGTGCATGAGGAGTACCTGCCCGCAGCCACGACCGACTTCACGGCCGGCGCCCAGCGCCTGATCGACAAGCTCAAGGACCAGCCGGGCAAGAAGATCATCTGGATCGTCTGGGCCGGCGCCGGCAATCCCTTCAAGATCGCCGACATGGACCTCAAGCGCTACGGCATCGAGATCGCCACGGGCGGAAACATCCTGCCCGCCATGGCGGCCTACAAGAACCTGCCGGGCATGGAAGGCGCGACCTATTACTACTACGGCATTCCCAAGAACCCTGTCAACGAGGCGCTGGTGTCCATGAACTACAAGCAGTTCAAGGCGCCGCCGGACTTCTTCACGGCAGGTGGCTTCTCGGCCGCCATGGCCATCGTCACGGCGCTCAAGAAGACCAATGGCGACACCAAGGCGAATACGCTGATTAAGGCCATGGAGGGCATGAGCTTCGATACGCCCAAGGGCCAGATGACCTTCCGCAAGCAGGACCACCAGGCCATGCAGAGCATGTACCACTTCAGGATCAAGAACGACCCGGCCTTTGCCTGGGGCGTGCCCGAGCTGGTGCGCGAGATCAAGCCTGAAGAAATGAACGTTCCCGTCCGGAACGGGCGCTAACTCCCTGAGTTACTTCGCCCAGGCGGCCCCGCGCCTTCCCCTAACCGGGCGTCCCCTCTCTCTTTGGGAGGGAGACGACGCCATCGCCGCGAGGCGGCTCTTGCTCGGCGTCTCTGACTTGGTCAGCGCGCGGGCAAGGTTAAGTTCACTTTTTGATAGCTGCATGCGCTTGTGCATAGGGCGCTAGGGGCTGATTTGCCTATTTCTCATGCTGACCACTGACAAGCTCACCATTCGCTTTGGCGGCCATGTGGCGGTCAATAGTGTGACCTGCTCCTTCGAGCCGGGCACGCTGACGGCCATCGTCGGCCCCAATGGCGCGGGCAAGACCACCTACTTCAATCTGATCTCGGGGCAGCTGCGGGCCACGGAGGGCCGGGTGTCGCTGCAGGGGCGCGACCTTACGGGTCTGGCACCCTCGGCGCGCACGCGCGCCGGCCTGGGACGGGCCTTCCAGCTCACGAATCTGTTTCCGGCCCTGTCGGTGCTGGAGAACGTGCGCCTGGCCGTGCAGGCCACGCGCCAGGGCGCGCACCGGCGCGGCATGAACCTCTGGAGCATCTGGAGCGACCACCGCGCATTGCTGGCGCGCGCGCAGCAAATCCTGGAGCAGGTGGCGCTTTGGGCGCGGCGCGATGAGCCGGTTTCGGCCCTGCCGCATGGCGACCAGCGCAAGCTGGAGGTGGCGCTGCTCATGGCGCTGGAGCCGCAGGTCTATATGTTCGACGAGCCCACGGCGGGCATGAGCCATGACGAGGCGCCGGTGATCCTCGACCTGATCCGCGAACTCAAGAAGGACCGCAGCAAGACCATTTTGCTGGTGGAGCACAAGATGGACGTGGTGCGCGAACTGGCCGACCGCATCATCGTGCTGACCAACGGCACGCTGGTGGCTGACGGCAAACCGGGCGAAGTCATTGCCTCGCCCGTGGTGCAGCAGGCGTACCTGGGGCTGACGCCCCAGGATGCCGTTGGCGGCACTGACGCTCCCCCCCATCCCAGCCTTCCCCCGTCCGGGGGAAGGAGAGAACAGCCATGAGCGAGCTACTGTTGGAACTCCAGGGCGTGCACACCCATATAGGCGCCTATCACATCCTCCACGGCGTGGACTTGGCTGTGCCGCGCGGAGAGGTCACCATGCTGCTGGGCCGCAATGGCGCGGGCAAGACCACCACGCTGCGCACCATCATGGGCCTGTGGCAGGCCAGCCAGGGCAGCATCCGTTTCGGCCAGCAGGACATCACGCGCCTGGCCACGCCGGCGATTGCCCAGCTCAACATCGCCTATGTGCCCGAGAACATGGGCATTTTTGCCGACCTCACGGTCAAGGAAAACCTGCTGCTGGCTGCACGCTCGGCCTCGCATGCTGCGCGCATGGACCGCTCGCGCCTGGACTGGATCTACGAGCTGTTCCCGGCCGTGCAGAAATTCTGGGACCATCCGGCCGGCAAGCTCAGCGGCGGGCAAAAGCAGATGGTGGCCGTGGCGCGCGCCATCGTCGAGCCGCGCGATCTGCTCATCGTGGATGAACCCAGCAAAGGTCTGGCTCCGGCCATCATCAACAACATGATCGAGGCCTTCGCCCAGCTCAAGGCCGGCGGCGTGAGCATTTTGCTGGTCGAGCAGAACCTTGCCTTCGCCAAGCGCCTGGGTGACGGCGTGGCCGTAATGGACAACGGCCGTGTCGTACACGCGGGCCGCATGGCCGATCTTGCGGCCGACGAGGAACTGCAGCAGTCGCTGCTGGGGCTGGCGCTATGAGGTCACAAAAATCAAAGCAAAAAGCAGCTCAAGCGCTGGCAGCTATGGATATGAAAGTTGGTGCCGAGGTAAAGACATGATGCGCAAGGACCTGGATTACAAGCCGCTGCTGCTGGTGCCGCTGCTGGCGCTGGCTACCTTGCCCCTGGTGGGCTCTCCCAGCACCTGGCTCACGCTGACGGTGGCGGGCCTGGCCATGGGCATGATCATCTTCGTCATCGCCTCGGGCCTGACCCTGGTGTTCGGCCTCATGGACGTGCTCAACTTCGGCCATGGCGTGTTCATCGCGCTGGGCGCCTTCGTCGCCACCAGCGTGCTCGGTGCCATGGGCGACTGGACGGGCTCGGCGCAGCTGTGGCGCAACCTGGTGGCCGTGCTGCCGGCCATGGTCGTGGCCATGCTGGTGGCGGGGGCCCTGGGCCTGGCCTTCGAACGCTTCATCGTGCGGCCTGTCTACGGTCAGCATCTCAAGCAGATTCTCATCACCATGGGCGGCATGATCATCGGCGAGGAGCTGATCAAAGTCATCTGGGGGCCGCAGCAGATTCCGCTGCCACTGCCCGAAGCCATGAAGGGTGCCTGGCTGCTGGGCGACGCGGCCGTGGAGAAATACCGGGTCTTTGCCGTGCTGGTGGGGGCTGCTGTGTTCGCCGTGCTGGCCTGGACTCTGGCGCGCACCAAGATTGGTCTGCTGATCCGCGCCGGCGTGCAGGACCGCGAGATGGTCGAGTCCCTGGGCTACCGCGTGCGCCGATTGTTCGTGGCCGTGTTCGTCGCGGGCTCGGCCCTGGCCGGCCTGGGCGGCGTGATGTGGGGCCTGTACCAGCAGAACGTGGTGGCGCAGATGGGCGCCCAGGTCAATGTGCTGATCTTTATCGTCATCATCATCGGCGGTCTGGGCAGCACAGGCGGTGCGCTGATCGGTGCGCTGCTCGTCGGGCTGATGGCCAACTACACGGGCTTCCTCGTGCCCAAGGTGGCGCTGTTCTCCAATATTGCGCTCATGGTGGCCGTCCTGCTGTGGCGGCCCCAGGGCATCTATCCGGTTGCCAACAGATGAGATACCCCCTGAGTCGCTTCGCGCCCTCCCCCTGGAAGGGGGACGCCACCCTCGCTGCGGGGCGGCGCGGCCGGCCCAGGCCCTTGCTCGGTGGCAACTGGCTTGGTGCATGCCGGCTGCATACGTGGCGCCATGAAAGTTTGAAAGGCTAGTCTGATGCTCAACCGTTTGCTCTCCGGCGACCTGCCGCGCAGCCGCGTGCTGGCCGTGTTGCTGCTGGCCATCTTCGCGGGCCTGGCCCTGGCGCCGTTTCTCTTCCCCGGCGTCAAGGCGCTCAATGTGGCGGCCAAGGTGCTGATCTTCGTGGTGCTGGTGGCCAGCTTCGACCTGCTGCTCGGCTATACCGGCATCGTGAGCTTTGCCCACACCATGTTTTTCGGTATAGGCGCCTATGGCGTGGCCATTGCCTCCACGCGCCTGGGTGCGGGCTGGGGCGCGCTGGCCGCGGGGCTGGGCGGTGCGCTCGTGGTCTCGCTGCTGCTGTCGCTGGCCATAGGCCTGTTTTCGTTGCGCGTGCGGGCCATCTTCTTCGCCATGATCACGCTGGCCGTGGCGGCGGCCTTCCAGACTCTGGCATCTCAGCTGTCGGACTGGACCGGGGGCGAGGACGGCCTGACCTTCAAGATGCCCGAATGGCTGTCACCCAGCTTCGAGCCTTTCGAGAACGATATCTTCGGCGTGACCATCGACGGCAAGATCCTCAGCTACTACCTGCTGTTTGTCGTGGCCGTGGCCCTGGTGCTGATGCTGCTGCGCATCGTCAATTCGCCGTTCGGCCGCGTGCTGCAAGCCATCCGCGAGAACGAATTCCGTGCCGAGGCCATTGGCTACCGCGTGGTGGTCTACCGCACCACCTCCAGCGTGCTATCGGCCCTGTTTGCCTGCGTGGCGGGTGCCATGCTGGCTGTCTGGTTGCGCTACAACGGGCCTGATACCTCGCTCTCGTTCGAAATCATGATGGACTGCCTGCTCATCGTGGTGATCGGCGGCATGGGAACCATCTACGGCGCGGTGATAGGCGCGGTGGTGTTCCTGATCGCCCAGAGCTATCTGCAGGATCTGCTGCGCATGGCCAGCGAGGCCAGTGCCAGTCTGCCTTGGCTGGCCGCACTGCTGTCGCCCGACCGCTGGCTGCTGTGGCTGGGCCTGCTGTTCGTGCTTTCGGTCTATTACTTCCCCACGGGTGTCGTGGGGAGGCTGCGCGCGGCTGCGGCGCGCAAGCCCTGACATCTTTTACTGGCATCCCTTCTCTGACCGCCTTCACTACGACAGGAGACAAAGCCCATGCAGAAGACCTATGCGATTGCCTTGCCGCCTCTTTCCCTTGGCGCCCTTGCGGTGCTGGCGGCCGCCGTGCTGACCGCCTGCGGGGGCGGCGATGGAGGCGAGCTCAATGCCAAACCCGGTTACCTGGGCACGGTGCGGCAGCAGAGCTATGACGGCAGCAGCGATGACCTGCTGACCGCGGGCCTGGGCAAGAGCGGCCTGGCCGTGGCCACGGCGCCGGGCTTTGCCAGCGCGCTCCAACCCACGGCGGCCGAGCTGCGCCGCCTGGCCATCTACACCAATTACCGCGCCATGCTGGACATGACTGCGGCGGGCGGCTACGGCACGCTCTACGGCCCCAATGTGGATGCGCAGGGCCGGGTGACGGCCGGCGAAGGCAGGATTGCCGGCACCGAGTACATCGCGTTCTCGGACGACGGCACGGGCCGCAAGAACGTCACGCTCATGGTGCAGGTGCCGGCCAGCTTCGATCCCAGGAAGGCCTGCATCATCACCGCCACGGCTTCGGGCTCGCGCGGCGTGTACGGCGCCATCACCACGGGCGAATGGGGGCTCAAGCGCGGCTGCGCGGTGGCCTATTCCGACAAGGGCACGGGCGCCGCGCCACATGACCTCATGAACGACACCGTGCCGCTGATCGACGGCACGCGCAGCACGGCTGCCGCAGCGGGCAAGCAGGCTGCATTCAATGCAGGGCTCACGGCTGGCGAACTGGCCGCCTTCAACACTGCCACGCCCAACCGCTTTGCCTTCAAGCATGCGCACTCGGGCCAGAACCCAGAGAAGGACTGGGGCCGTACCACGCTGCAGGCCGTGGAGTTCGCCTACTACGTGCTCAACGAGCGCTATGGGGACCGCAATATTCTGGGCGAACGCCTGCGGACGCTCAAGCCTAGCAACACCATCGTCATCGCGTCCAGCATCTCCAACGGCGGCGGCGCGGCGATTGCCGCCGCCGAGCAGGACTCGCAGGGGCTGATCAACGGCGTGGCCGTGTCCGAGCCTGCGGTGGAGTTGCCTGCCAGCCCCGGCGTGACCGTGCAGCGCGGCGGCACGGAACTGCCTGTGGTGGGCAAGACGCTGGTGGACTTCACGAGCTATGCCAACCTCTATCAATCCTGCGCCTCGCTGGCGGCATCGGTCAGCGGATCTCCCTATGCGGCTGCGTTTGCTGCGGGGTTTGCCAGCACGGCTCTGCCGATTGCGCCCAACCGCTGCGCGGCACTCAGGACTGCCGGCTTGCTGAATGCCACGACCACGGCGGCCCAGGCCGAAGAAGCTTTGCAGAAGCTGCGCGACTATGGCTGGGAGCCGGAGTCCAGCGAGCTGCACGCCTCGCTGGCCGCCTTTGAGGTGGCGCCCGCCGTGTCGGTCACTTTTGCCAACTCGCTCTCGCGCGCCAGCGTGAAGGACAACCTCTGCGGCTACAGCTATGCCGGTGCGACGGCTGCGGGCGCAGTGACGCCGTTGGCCCCAGAGGCGCTGGCCAGCATGTTCTCCACGGGCAACGGCGTGCCGCCATCGAGCGGCGTGCAGCTCATCAACAACAAGGGCAAGTTCGGTGCCGCGCGCGACTTCCTCTCCGTCTCGGTGAACTCGGGCCTGGCCGACTGGAACACGCCGGGTGCGCTATGCCTGCGCAATCTCGTCACGGGCAATGATGGCGCCGCCAGGGCGCTGCAGGCCGGTGTCGACGAGACAAGGCGCAACGGCAATCTGCAGGGCAAGCCGGTCATCATCGTCCATGGCCGCGCGGATGCGCTGCTGCCCGTGAACCACACGACGCGGCCCTATGTGGCGCTCAACCGGAAAGTGGAAGGCGCTGCCAGCAAGCTCAGCTATGTGGAGGTCACGAATGCCCAGCACTTCGACAGCTTCATCGGCCTGCCCACCGTGCTGCCGGGGTACGACACGCGTTACATCCCGCTGCATGTCTATCTGAACCGCGCGCTCGATGCCATGTATGACCACCTTGCCAACGGCAAGGCGCTGCCTCCCAGCCAGGTGGTGCGCACCGTGCCGCGTGGTGGCAACCCGGGCCAGGCACCGGCCATACAGCCAGCCAATCTGCCGCTGATTGCCGGCACGCCGGCAGCGGCCGACAGGATAGAGGTCAGTGCCGGAGCCATCCGCGTGCCGGACTGATACGCATGACCGGCCGGTGGCTACGGCTGCCGGCTGACTACCGAAGTTGATAGCTGATAGCGCTTATCACATATGCGCTGGAGGCCTTTTTGATGCTGAAACCTGCCATGCCCAACAACTGCGCTTCTGCGGCCATCGTGCCGGCATCCTGCTATGCGAACTGCGCTGGCTACGAGATTCATTACCTTGACTGGAAGCCGCAAGGCCCGACCAAGGCTACGGTGATCGCCTGGCATGGCCTGGCACGCACGGGGCGCGACATGGATGCACTGGCGCAGTTTCTTGCGGTGCAAGGCTATCGCGTCATCTGCCCTGATACGCTGGGCCGCGGCCTGAGCCAATGGAGCCGCAACCCGCGCGAGGAGTATCAGCTGCGCTTCTATGCCCGGCTGGCACGCGAGCTGATGGATGCGCTGGCGCTGCAGCAGGTGCACTGGGTAGGCACCAGCATGGGCGGAGCGATAGGCACGGTCTGTGCATCCGGCCTGTTCGAGCCGGATCTCAGGCAGCGCATTCTCACGCTCACGCTCAACGACAATGCGCCCGAACTGGCCGAGGCTGCGCTGGCCCGCATCAAGAGCTACGCGGGCCGGCCGCCGGTGTTCGACACCGTCGCCGAGCTGGAAGGTTTTTTCCGCGCGGCCTACAAGCCCTATGGCTGGCTCAGCGATTTCGAGTGGAGCAAGCTGACCGAGACCAGCACGCGTCGTTGCGATGACGGCCGCGTCACCCCGCATTACGATCCGCGCATGATCGAGCAGTTCACCGAGCATGACAACGACTATCTGCTCTGGGATCACTATGACGCGCTGCAACTGCCCGTGCTGTTGCTGCGCGGCGAGGAGTCCGATCTGGTGCTCAAGCCGGTGGCCGAGCAGATGCAGCAGCGTGGCCCCGGTGCTCAAGGTCTGCTGACCTGGCTGGAGGTGCCGGACTGCGGCCATGCGCCGGCGCTCAATGTGAGCACGCATTTCGAGGCCGTTCTGTCCCATCTGCACCAGGCTTGACGCGCAAAACCTCGCAGGCCCGGGGATGTTCGCGTCTCGCTAGCATCGGTGGCTAACCCTGGTCGGGGTAAGGAGCGTGGGTCATGGGTTTTGTCGTGGATCTGATTCGGGAATACGGCTTCGGCATTGTCTTTCTCAATGTGCTGATAGAGCAGCTGGGCGCGCCCATCCCGGCCTATCCGGTGCTGGTGGTGACCGGAGCGCTGGAGGGGGGCAGCCTGGCACGTCTGGGCTGGCTCACCGTGATTGCAGTGGCCGCAGCGCTGATAGCCGATGTGCTCTGGTACCACGCTGGCAGGGCCTATGGGCACAGGGTGCTGGGACGTATCTGCCGCATTTCGCTCTCGCCCGATGCCTGCATACGCCAGACCGAGTCGGTTTATGGGCGTTGGGGCGCCAAGTCCCTGCTGGTGGCCAAGTTCGTGCCGGGCTTTGCCTCCATTGCCAGTGCGTTGGCCGGTGTGGTGGGCACGCCGCTGCGCACCTTTGTGTTGTTCGATACGCTGGGGGCCCTGATCTGGGTGGGCTCGGCGGTGTTTCTGGGCTCGCTGTTCAGCTCCACGGTGCAGGATCTGCTCGATGTGCTGACGGCACTGGGCAAATGGGGGCTGCTGCTGCTGTGCGTGGCGTTCGCGGTCTTCGTGGCGCGCAAATGGTGGCAGAGGCAGCGCGTCGTGCGTTCGCTGAAGATGCCGCGCATGTCGGTCGAGGAACTGGCGGGGCTCAACGCCCAGGGCATCACGCCGACGGTGATCGATGTGCGCGAACCCCTGCTCTTCGGTCAGGGTCATATTCCCGGAGCCAGCTCCTGGCTGGAGCATCAGGGCAAGGGCAAGGCGGCCTACGAACATTTGCTGCCGCGCGAGCGGCATGAGCATGGCCTGGTTGTGTACTGCGACTGTCCCGACGAGATCTCCGCCGCGCGCGTGGCCCGGCAATTGCAGCGTGCGGGATTTCACAACGTCCGGCCATTGTCCGGTGGCCTGACGGCCTGGGAGGCAGCGGGCTTCGAGCTGGAAAAGCCCCGGGCCTGAGCAGGCGCCAAAGAAAACGCCCTGACCATTCCTTGGGCAAGGCGTCGAGCGGATCGAGGCGCTTATTTGCCGGCAGGCATGGAGCAATGTCCGCCCTGTGCTGCCTGGCCGGAGCCGGCTGCGATCAGCGGCGCTTCAAAGCGCAGGTCGATGGCCGGCGATGTATGAAAGTCCCAGGCCAGAAAGACGAGCAGCAGAGCCCAGAATAGGGTGCGCAAGGTGCTTGGTGAGGTCATGGTTGTTCCTTGCTCAGAAGCCGAAATGGCGGCGGATGCGCAGGCCGAAGATGGTGCCTGCAAATGCCAGTGGGACCCAAATCCAGCCGTGGATGGAGCCGGTGGAGATGCCCGAGAGCATGGCGCCCACATTGCAGCCGAAAGCCAGGCGCGAGCTATAGCCGAGCACCAGTCCCGCCACCAGGGCCACGACCCATTGCGTGCCTGTCAGTGCCTTGGCTGCCGCGGGCTTGCCGGCGGCAATCCACAGTGCGCCGCCCAGAATGCCGATATTGGTGATGCTGGTCACGTCCAGCAGCACGGTCTCGTGCAGGCGTGCCGCATTGCCGGGCTGGCTCCAGAACCAGTTGCTGGCCAGATCGACGGCGCCCGTGGCGTTGGCGATCTTGGCGGCCCACAGACCAAAGCCGTAGACCACGCCCCAGGGCTGGCCCGCAATGGTCAGATTGAGCGTGGCCAGGATGGCCAGCAGCACGGCGCCGACCAGCCATTTGCGCACCAGCAGCGGCTTGGCCGGGCGGTTCAGGGCGGCATTGGCCTTTTTCACATACAGGGCCACGCCTGCCGCTATCACGGCCAGTGCGACCAGCGTGGCGATCAGCGCTGGAGCCCAGCCCCATTGCGTGACCAGACCCACGGGTGCCGTATTGCCCAGGTCCAGCCACCAGCCCAGGTGCAGGCTGCCCAGAAAGCTGCCGATCGCGAACAAAGGCAGTATGGCCGCGTTCATGGGAATGCCCATGCCGGCTTTGTACAGCGTGCCGCTGCCGCAACCGTCGGCGATCTGCATGCACAGGCCGAAGACAAAGGCTCCAACCAGCAGGCTGATGCTGGGGGGGCCGAGAGCTGCCGTCAGCTCGGGGAAATGGCCCAGCAAAGGCATGGCCAGGGCTGCAGCCAGCGCCAGCAGCAGCAACTGGCCAAAGATGCCGCTGCCGTCTTTTTCCTCGACCAGCATGCGCCAGCCCGTGGTGAAGCCAAAACGCCTGCCGGCCAGCACCGCGCCCAGGCCTATGCCGACGGCAAACAGTGCCGCCTGACGCACCGAGACTGACCACAGCAGCCAGCCAAAGAAAACGGCCAGCAAGGCCGTTATGGGAAGTCGTTTCATGTGTTTTTATGGAATTGATGGGTAAGGACTGCGACGCACTTTCCGCAAAGGGCATGCACCCAGATCAGAGACAACGAGCAAAGGCCGCCCTGCAGCGAAGTTGTTGTCCCCTTGGGGGCGCCCGGCTAGGGGAAGGCGCGAAGCGACTCAGGGGAGTCATTTAAAAGTTTTTTCCCACCATTTCTGGGCGTCATAGGCCAATGACTGGGCGCGGCCCGGCTGGTTGGCCATGCGCGGCGCGTCCTTGGATTGCGTCCAGTCCACCATGGAGCCCGCATACAGCTTCACATTGGGCAGGCCCGCCATTTCGGACAGGCCGAACCAGTCGGTGGCCGCCCAGTGACCGGTGTTGCAGAAGGCCACCATGTCCTGGCCTTGCGGGCGCTGGACCTTTGCGGCGATCTCCCTGGCCTTGGCGGTATCCACGAACTGCGAAGTACCTGGTACAAACCACTGGTTGAAATCCAGCTGCTGGGCGCCGGGCAGGGTGCCCGAGAGCTTGGCGGCGGGCGCACGGGTCTTGCCCAGATAGAAGGCGTCGGGACGCGAGTCCACCAGAGCCGCGTTGGAGAGGTCGAGATGCCTGCCCACGTCCTGCTGGGTGGCCAGCCAGCTGGCGTCAAAGGTCGGTGCGTAGCTGCTGGGTGCGATCTGCGTGCGGGTCTTGGCCAGGGGCTTGCCTGCGCCTTCCCAGGCCTTCATGCCGCCGTTGACGATGGACAGCTCCTGGAGACCCAGGCTTTTGAGCGTCCAGTAGACGCGGGCCGTGGCACCGAAGTCCGTGGCATCGGCACCGCTGGAGATCACGATGGCATGCGTGGCTGGCGTCAGGCCCAGGGACTGCACCAGCGCCACCAGCTTGGCCTGGTCGGGCAGCTCGCCGGGATTGGTGGCGGGGCCGCGCCATTTGCCGTAGGGGGCGTTGGCGGCCTGGGCGATATGGCCGGCCTCGAAGGCTTTGGGGTCGCGGATATCGATGAGGCGGACATCGGCCTGCTGCAGCAGTGGCTGCAGTTGCTCGGGGTTGAGCAGGGGTTGGGCTGCGAGCGCCCAGGCGCTGGTGCCCAGGCCCAAGCCCAGAACCAGCGCATAGCTTGTCAGAGAGTTTTTCATGGCAGGAGTCGGCAAAGCCGATTCGTCAGGGGCATGGCTATGCCCAGGGCCTCTATTGTCCGGCCTTGCCGCGACAAGGCCAACCAAGAAAAACTTGTCTGCTTATTGCCTGGGGTCATGAACCCGCGAACAAACAGCGTGGTTTCTGATAAATGTGATTGAAAGTGGCTGAGTCGCTTTGTGAGTAAGCGATTGCGGCTATCAATATTGAATGGTCATGCGCTTTGCCCGGACGGAAACAGCTCCTGCACTGCCCGCCGGATGCCGCCATAGCCCGTACAGCGGCAAAGGTTTCCGCACATCTGGGCCTCGGCCTCGGCGGCTGTGGGGCGAGGCTGCTGCTGGTGCAGCCAGCTCATGCTCATGACCATGCCGGAGGTGCAATAGCCGCATTGCACGCCGCCGCAGCGCGCCAGCGCGTCGCGCACGGGTTCGCTGGCGCTGTCCTGTGCCACGGACTCGATGGTGCGCACGGTCTGGCCCTGGATCTGATAGGCCATCAGCAGGCAGGCATTCACGGGCTCGCCGTCGAGCCAGACCATGCAGGCGCCGCAGCGCCCCACTTCGCAGCCGGGTTTGGCCCCGGTGAGGTGCCAGTGCTCGCGCAGCAAGGTCAGCAGCCGGGTATCGGGGCTGCAGCTGGCGCTGACCGGCTGGCCGTTCAGATTCAGCTGCAGCACAAAAGCCGAAGCCTCCTTTGCGCTGGCTGCGGGTGGCTTGCCGCCGTGCTCCGGGATGTGGGTCATCGTCATGGTGTGGAGGACTCCGCGCCCGCTTCCAGCAGCGCGATCACACGCTCCGGGGTCATGGGCAGTTGGGTGATGGGGCGCTGCAGTGCGGCGGCCAGGGCATTGGCCACTGCGGGCAGGGCCAGGTTGACGCTGATCTCGCCGGCTCCGCGCGGTCCTATGGGATCGCCCTCGGGAAGGTTCTCGATCGCCAGCACCTGCATATCAGGGGCATCGGCCAGCGTGGGGATCAGATAGCCGTCGAGATTACGTGCCTGGTAGTGGCCGTCCAGGCAGGCCAGCTCCTCCTGCGTGCCCATGGCCAGGCCCATGAGGGCGCCGCCTTCCATCTGGCCCAGATAGCCCTGGGCCGATGCCACGGGGCCCAGGGCCGTGCACATCACCAGCCGCTGAACCTTGACCATGCCGCTCCAGCTGTCGACGCGTACCTGGGCAATGGCGGCGCAGGCTCCGAAGACGAAGTGGGTGTCATGCGCGTTGCCCTCCGGGTCCTCGGCGCGCAGGTCTATGGAGATACAGGGCGCTTGTTCGCCCAATGCCCTTGCCAGATCGGCGTAGCTCAGGCGCAGGCCCGCAGCGCTTTCCAGGCCCCATGCGCCGCAGCGCAGAGGGATATCGGGCAGCAGTCTTGCGGCTGCCAGGAGCAAGGCTTGCTGCCAGGGCCGGGCCGCCTCGTGCAAGGCGCGCCATACCAGCGTGGTGGCGCGCGAGGCGGCCACCGGGCCCGAGTCGGGCGTCAGCCGGGTATCGCCCAGCACCGGCCGGATCGCGTCGGCTGCGCAGCCCAGATGCTGCGCGCCCAGGCTCTGTATGGTTCCGACCAGGTTCTGTCCCAGCTCGGTAAAGCCGCAGCGCAGCTCGATCGCACCATCGGCGGCCAGGGCCAGCTGCATACGGCAGTCACTGGGGCCACCCTTGCCAAAGCCATCGCTGCGATGGATCAGCGTGAGGCCCACGCCATGCAGATGGCGGCCGTCCGCGCTGGCCCAGCGATGCGGCCCGCGCCACAGCGCTTGCTGGCGGGCGACATCGAGTGCGCGCTGGGGGCCGTCAAACGGCACGACATGCTGGCCCAGCGGGCCGGGTGCCTCGGGAGCGGCGAGATTGAGGGCGCGAAACGCGTCAGCTGTCATGCCGACCAGCGCAGCCAGTCTGTCCATCTGCTGCTCAAGTGCAAATTGCACCTGCACGGCACCGAAGCCGCGGAACGCACCGGCGATGCCGTTGTTCGTATAGGCCAGCCTGGCGCTGAGGTCCAGTGCCAGATACCGGTAGGGGCCGGGGGCATGCTCGAGCGCAGCATCCAGCACCTCGGGGCCATGCGTGGCATAGGCCCCGGTGTCGGCCACTATCTGCACCTGGTGGTAGGTGAGCCGCCCCTGTGCATCGCAGCCGGTCTGCATGTCGATCTGCATGGGATGTCGCTTGACACCCAGATCCACCGATTGCGGACGTGTCAGGTGCAACCGCACGGGGCGCTGCGCCCTCCAGGCCAGCAGGGCCGCAATCGGCTGAATCGTCAGCTCGTCCTTACCGCCATAGGAGCCGCCCACGGGCGTGCCCACGGCATGCACTCTGTCGTGAGGCAGGCCCAGCATGTCGGCGATGACCTGCTTGTCCCGCGCGGGGTTGTGGCCGCCGAAGAACAGGCGCAGGCCGCCCGCGCCATCGGGCTCGGCCACACCGCCTTCGGTCTCGAGAAAGGCATGCATCTGGCGTGGCGTGACATAGCTGTCCTGCACCCGGTGCACTGTGCTTGCCCGGGCCGCAGACATGTCGCCCTGGCGGTGGCTGGCGGCATGCAGCAGATTGCCACCCTGGTGGACCGGCTGCTCGGAGGCCGCCGTTCCGTCAAGGGCTGCGACCGGGTCGCAGACTGGGGGCAGGGGTTCGTAGTCAACCCGGATCAGCGCCAGAGCCTGCCGCGCCGTCTCCATGTCCACGGCCGCAACGGCGGCGACTGGGTCGCCCACATGGCGCACCTTGTCGATGCAGAGCACGGGCCGGTCCACCTTGCGCAAGCCATAGTGCTTGATGCCGGGGATATCGGCATGGGTGACCACGGCATGGACGCCTGGCAGGGCCTGGGCGGCGCTGGTATCGATATGCAGAATGCGCGCACGGGGATGAGGGCTGCCGAGAATCGCTGCGCGCAGCTGACCCGGTTGAATGCGGTCGGTCAGAAAGCCCGGGTTGCCGCCGAGCTTGGCCCAGGCATCGGGCCGGACCGGCAAAGCCTCCAGGCTCAGCTCGCGGATGTGATGAGGGGTGAGGAATTCCATGATGGTTCAGGCCAGCAGCCCGCAATGTCCGGCAATCAGGCGGCTGGCGATCCGGGCCAGATCGGGAGGCAGGCTTTGCTCGCAGGTAGTGCGTATATCGCCGAGGGAGGGACGGATCTGCAGCTCCTGCGCATAGCTCAGCAGCTTTTCCGTGGCTTGCAGGCGGTGCACGCCTATGCCCGGGGCTGCCGCCGCAATGCGGTCCAGGCTCAGGCGCTTTTGTGCATCACTCCAGCGCAAGGCCATGCGCAGGCGCGCAGGGGAGAATGCCGCGCGATAGCCGACCTTCTCGAACACCAGTGGCCGGGGCTCCGTCACATCGCTGCGCGGCAGCAGGAACGACAGCATCAGAGGCCGGTCCATGAGCTTGAGCGTCTGCGCGAGCGACTGCAGATTGCCGTCCGTCAACTCGACCTGCGCATCCATGGCCAGCAATACCGGGCAGCAGTCGCCTTCGCCCCAGCCTACATTGCCGCCCAGGGTTCCCAGGCGGCGTATTCCCATGGCCCCTAGCTGATCCAGGGCCTGGACGAGCACGGGGGCGTGCTGCTGCACCCAGGGGTGACAGCGGACGGCCTCCAGCCGCATGCCTGCACCGATGTGCAGGTATTGCGGGCCGAGGCTGATCTGCTGCATCTCGGGCCAGTGCATCACATTGATGAAATGCGTGGTCGACGGCGCCAGGCGAGGCTCTGCCCATGACTGCTGCAGCAGCGTGCCCCCGGCGATGAAGCAGGCGGCATCGCCGAGCTTGCGGGCCAGGGCCTGCGCGGCCTGGGGTGACGAGGGGTGGGTGAGCAGCATGGCAGCCTCCTGCGGGCGTGGTCCTCAGCGCTGCGCCCAGAAGGCTTGCTGCTGGGCGGCGATCTCGGCCTCCATCTCGGGTACGGGGCCGATCAGCTCCACGGCCTTCTGGCAATGGTCGAAGACATAGCGCGACGAGACACTCATGGTCGGGTTCTCGCCATGGCTGCCAGTGCATTCCAGCAACCGGTGCTCGGTCATGCCGAACACGATGCGACCGATATTGGCCCAGTAGGTCGTACCGGCGCACATGCAGCAGGGCTCCACATTGGTGTAGAGCGTGCAGCTCCATAGAAACTCGGCCGTGTAATTGGTGGCCGCCATGCGCGCCAGGGTCGATTCCGCGTGGTTGACGGTGTCGATATTGCACTGCTCCATGAGCACGGTCTCCTGGTCGGGACCCACCAGTACGGCGCCGAAGGGGTGGTGGCCCATTTGTGTGGCGCGCTGGGCCACGGCCTGCGCGCGACGCAGATTGCGCTGGATTTGTTCGGCAGAGGGCGTCAGGCCCTGAGGGGGGAAGTTCTTGTCTGTCATGATGGCGGTACTTGTGTTGATCAGGCTGGAGTGCTCTGGCTCCAGGGAAAGAGGCGCTTGTGCAACTGCTGCACGCCACCATAGAGCAGCAGGCTGCACAGCACCAGCAGTGCCAGTGCGGCAAAGGCCACGGGAACCTTGAAGGAGGAGGTGGCAAACAGGATCAGATAGCCCAGGCCTTTTTCCGCAGCCACGAACTCGGCGACCACGGCGCCCACAATGGCCAGCGTGATGGAGACCTTGAGGGCCGAAAACACATAGGGCACTGCAAACGGCATGCGAATCTGCCAATACTGGCGGCTGGTGGTGGCGCGCAGCGAGCGCGACAGCTCCACCAGCTCTGCCGGCACCGAAGCCAGGCCCAGGGCCGTGGAAACCACCAGCGGGAAAAAGGCAATCAGCGTGGTGATGACCACGCGAGGCAGCAGGCCTGCACCCAGAGTGACGACGATGATGGGGGCGACGGCCACGATGGGGGTGGACTGGATCACCACCAGCCAGGGCATGATGATTTTCGAGAGCAGCTGCGATCGCGTGATGGCAATGGCCAGCGGAATGGCCAGTGCGATCGCCAGCGCATAGCCTATGAGCGCGACCTGCAAGGTGGCCGTGACATGCTCCAGCCAGCGCTGCAGCCCCATCTCGGCAGCAGAGCGCCAGATCTGGCTGGGAGCGGGAAAAATGTACTCGGGTATATGCGCCAGCCGGCAGGCGCACTCCCAGAACAGCAGGACGGCGAGGAAAACCAGCAGCGACGCATGGCGTTGTATGAGGGCAGACATAGGGGGCCTCTTGGGGCTGCGGGAGGATCTTCAGGCGTGTGCGGGGTGTTTGCTGAAGACCTGGAGACGAATCTCGTTGGCCATTTCGGTGAACACGGGATCGGCCAGGGTGGCCATGCTGCGCGGGCGTGCCAGCGGCACATCGATGATGTCGGCCACACGGCCCGGGCGGGCGCTCATGACCACGATGCGGTCGGACAGCAGCAAGGCCTCCTGGATGGAGTGGGTCACAAAGACCACGGTCTTGGGGCGCTCGTTCCAGATACGCAGCAGCTCCAGGCTCATTTCGTCGCGTGTGAGTGCGTCCAGCGCCGAAAAGGGCTCGTCCATCAGCAAGATGTCCGGGTCATGCAGCAAGGAGCGTGCAATCGCGACGCGCTGCTGCATGCCGCCCGAGAGTTCGTGGGGGCGCTTGTGGCCGAAGTCCCTGAGACCGATCATCTCCAGCAGTTGCTGGGCGCGGGCCTCCTCCTTCATTTCCACATGGCCGTATTTGTGGCGCATGGGGAAGGTGATGTTGTCCAGCACCGAGAGCCAGGGCAGCAGCGTCGGCTTCTGGAAAACCATGCCGATCTCGTCGCGTGGTTCGGTTACGGGCAGATTGAAGATGCGTAGCTCGCCGCTGCTGGGGCGGATCAGACCCGCAATCAGGCGCAATATGGTGGACTTGCCGCAGCCCGATGGGCCGATCAGCGAGACGAATTCGTGGCGGCGCAGATGCAGGTCCACGCCTTGCAGGGCCGTGACAGGGCTGCCATCGCTGGAGACAAAGGTCTGGGTGACCGCGTTCAGATCGATTACGTATTGCATGGCAGGCGATCAAGGAAAGAATAAGGGCGGGAGCGCGAGGGCGGCGCTGCGCCGCCCTCGCATGGCATTTACTGGCTCAGAAAGCGGCGATCCACCAGCGTTTCCGGGTCGACCTTCTTGAGGTCGTAACTCATGGACTGGGCCACCCAGCCCCAGGTGGCAGCCAGCAGCCGGGGCTCAAATTTGCCAAGGCCGTCGCGCTGGCTGATCTCGTTCCTGAGCAGCGGGATGGAGGCTTCAAATTCGGCCTTGACCACGGCTGTGTCGGCTTCGGGCACCTGGGCCTTCAGCGACTCGGCCGCCTTTTGCGGGTTCTGGATGGAGAACTCCAGCGACTTGCCCAGTGCCCGCACATAGCGCTTGAGTACCTCGGGGCGTTCCTTGATGGTCTTGTCGCTGGCCATGACGGACCAGCCATAGCCGTCCAGACCGAACTGCGTCCAGGGCAGGACCGACAGTTCCCTGCTGGCCTGCTTGAGCACGGCGCCGAAGGCCGGAGCCACGGTCACCCAGTTGATGGTCGCGTCCACGCGGCCCTGAGCCAGCATGGGAGCCAGCGTGGCCGGGTCCGACTTGATGACCTTGATCTTGCTGGCGTCCACGCCGTTCTTCTGCAGCACGATGGGCCACAGCGCATTCGACGAGGAGAAGGTGGGCATGGCCACCGTCTTGCCTTCCATGTCCTTCAGGTTCCTGATCTTGCTGTCGGCTCGCGTGAACAGCGCATCGGGCTGTTTGGAATACAGCGACATCACGGCCTTGACGGGAATCCTGCCTTCGGCAGCGGCCATCATCAGCGCCGAGATACCGCCAAAACCCACATCGGCAGAGCCCGAGGCCACCTTGGTGACGGCATCGGCCGAACCTCGGCCCGGAACAATCTTCACGTCCAGGCCTTCGTCCTTGAAAAAGCCCTGCTGCACGCCGGCATAGACAAAGGACTTGTCGCCCCCGGGCAGCCAGTCGAGTTGTACCGTGAGCTTGTCGGCCGCCTGGGCCGCTGCGCCACAGGCGACGAGCATGGCGGCAAGGATGGGGCGTTTGAAGAAAGTAGTGGGGCGCGTCATGAATAACTCCTGAAGAATGCGAATCCGGGGCAATTGGTTGCTATACATTGATGAGCGGCATGCGCAGTCTCATGAAAGGTTTTGAGTGGATTTCATTGAGAACCGGCAGCAAGGCGTCGCTCAGGGCCTGAGGGCAGGCCAGTTGGGGCACATGGCCGCAATCGAGGCTGATGCGTCTGGCGCCAGGCGTGAGCTGCTGCATGCGCTGCTGCAGCGGCAGCGTCACGGAGCGGTCCTGACGACATTCCACATAGATACGTGGCACCCGGCCAAAACGCTCGGCGCTGAGCCGGTTCACCATGGCCCGGCCCGTTTCGGGCTGGACGCAGAGACGGCTGGCCGCCTTGAGTGCTGCGGTCGGAGGGCAGTCATGCAGGAACAAAGCCATGGCGGCTTCCAACGGAACGCTGCTGGCATTGCGCTGCTCGTTCCAGGCCAGATGCGGGCCTATGCCCTGGTAGTCGAAGCCCGGATCGGCGGCGCTGCATTGCGCGATCACATCGCCATAGCTCATGCCGCTGGGCAGCATCATTCCGGCCAGATAGACCAGGGCGCTGACCCGCTCGGGGGCAGCCTGGGCGACCTGAGACGCCGTCATGCCGCCACCGCTGTGACCGACGACCACGGCAGGGCCGTCCAGCGACTCCAGCACGCGCAGCACATGGGCGGTGTAGCCGTCGAGATTGGCGCAGCTGTCGTCTTCGGCGGCGGCATCGTTGCCCGGCAGATTGACGGCAAGCACCTTCCAGCCTCGGGCCTGCAGCAGCGGCGTCCAGGCCGCAAAAGCCCAGCTGCCTTGCCAGGCCCCGTGGATCAGCACCATATTGCGTGAGCTTGTCATCGTGGTCTCCGTCAACCGTAGGTGCGGCGATAGCATTCGATCTGGTGCTGCTCCACCGTGACAGCCGGGTATCTGGGCAGCTCGCCCTCGTCCAGGCAGGTGGGAATGCATTCCACCTTGTGCAGCGGGTTGCCCGTGAAGAAAAAGGGCACGGAATAGCGTTCGCGACCCGAGACATTGATGACCCGGTGCAAGGTGGAGACATAGCGGTCGTTGGTCCAGCGCGCGAACAGGTCGCCGATGTTGACGACGAAGGCGCCGGGCACGGGGGGCGCGTCGATCCAGCTGTCGAGATTCTTGTCCCAGACCTGCAGGCCGCCGGCCTCGTCCTGCAGCAGCAAGGTCACGCCGCCGAAGTCCGTGTGCTCGCCGCAGCCTTTCTCGCCGGGTGCGGGGTTGGCAGGCTGGGGCGGGTAATGCAGCAGGCGCAGGGTCGCGGCGGCCTCCTTGAGATAGCCGTCGAAGTGGCTGACCGGAACACCCAGAGACAAGGCCAGGCCGCGCACAATGGTCGCGCCCAGGTCGTAGGCGGCCTGGTAGTAGTTCTGCATCACGGCGCGGAAGTCGGGCAGGGTTTCGGGCCATTGGTTGGGGCCGGTATTGAAGCGGCCGGCCAGCACGCGCGCATCGTTGGCCGCGACCTCGGCGCCGGCGTAAAAGCTTTCCTTTAGATCGGGTGGTGCGCCGCTCTCCAGCGTCTGGGCGCGCAGCGGCTCATAGCCGCGATTGCAGCGGGAGAGCTTTTTGTCCACGGCCAGCTTTTCGGTCATGGGCAGGTCAAAGAAGCGCTGGCTGGCGGCAAACAGGCTGCTGATCAGCGCCGGGTCTATGCCATGGCCGGTGATATAGAAGAAGCCGTGCTGTTCGCAAGCCTGGCGCAGCTGCTCGGCCACCAGATGCTGATCCACAGGGTCATGGCTGTGCAGGCCGCTGATGTCGATGAGGGGGAGGGCAGAGATGCTCACAAATGGCGTCCAGAAACTGAAGAACTGGAGTCAGTTTAGAAAGCGCAGCCCGTGCTGGATAGCGCAGCTTTTGCTGCGGGGTGATCTAAAAATGTGAGCGCCAGTCGCTGATGGGTAAAGGGCTGCACGGCATTGGTGCATTCGCAAAAAGCGATGCGCACAATGCCGGTGCAGGCACAGGCCGGGGGGCGGGTTCAGCTTCTGGCGCAAGCCGCTGCAGCGGCGGTCTGCGTGCGGGCCACCCATTCACGCAGGGCGACGCTTTCCTCGTCCTCGCGGCTTTCTATGGCATCGGCCGCGATGCGGTTGAAGGCGTCGAGTGCCGATGGCAGCGTGCGTCCTGCACGCACATAGACGCCGAGTTCGGAGTACAGCGTGGTGGGCGTATCCAGCGGCACATGGACCAGCCTGCCTTCGCGCAGCTCGCGCTCCAGTCCCAGGCGGCTCTGGAAGAAAATGCCCACGCCGCGTTCGGCAAGACTCTTGGCCAGCTCAATGGACGAGGTTTCCAGCAACACCTGCAATGCACGCTTGTGGTGCGCCAGCAAGGGCTGCAGCAAGTCGTGCATGGAGAGTTCGGGCGTTGGCAGAATCAGCGGAAAGGCCGCGCATTGCGCAAAGTCCACGCGCTCCAGCTGGGCAATCGGGTGCTTGGGCGGCACGATGGCACCCAGCGCAAAGCGGCCCATGGTGCATTGGCGCAGATTGTCGTGGCGCTTGACCGAAAAGCCTATGCCCACGTCCGCATCGCCCTGAATCACGGCCTGTGCCGCCTGCTGGGAGCCGCAGGTGCGCACATGAATCTGAATCGTGGGGTAGCGCCTGTGCATCTGCGTGAGCACGGCCGGCATCAGGTCGGCGTTCAGGCCTTCCACGGCAGCCACGCTGACCGAGCCGCGACGCACGCCGCGCAGCAGCTCCAGCTCGGTGCTGAGGCGGTGCTCGTCCTGCAGCACCGTGATCACATGGCGCGAAAAAACTTCGCCGGCGGCCGTGAGCCGCAGGCCCGAGCTCAGGCGCTCGAACAGCGGGCTACCGATTTCGTCCTCGAGCTGCAGCAGCTGGCGGTTGACTGCTGATGAAGCCACATGCAGATGGCGTGCGGCTTCGCGTATGGAGCCGCAACGGCGGATCATGTCGAAATAGCGAATGGAGCGGGCGTGAATATGCATGCTGCCGGAGGCAGCATATGCCGTGCCAGTTCGCTGGATGGCCGCCTACTGCGGCGCGCCGGCCGCCTTGGCGTGCTGGGCGCGGGCCTTGAGATCGACATCGTCCTCGCGCCCGGTGGGCCAGCCTTGCATATGCTGCTGGGCAATATCGCTGAGGGCGGTGATCCAGGGCGCACTGTCGTTGAGGCAGTCTATGTACTCGAACTGCTGGCCGCCCGCATGCAAAAAGGCCTCACGCGCTTCCTGCTTGATTTCCTCCAGCGTCTCCAGGCAGTCGCTGGTAAAGCCGGGGCAGACCACGTCGACGCGCCGAGTGCCAGCCTGGGCCATGGCAATCAGCGAAGGCTCGGTATAGGGTTCCAGCCATTTGGCCTTGCCAAAACGCGATTGGAAGGTCACCAGATACTGCTCGTTGCCGAGCTTTAGTCGCTCGGCCAGCAGGCGTGCCGTCTTGTGCGATTCGCAGTGATAGGGGTCGCCCAGATGCAGGGTGCGCTCAGGCACACCATGAAAGCTCATGACCAGCTTCTCCCCGCGACCATGGCCGCGCCAATGGGCTTCTATGCGCTGTGCCAACGCTTCGATATAGCCGGCATCGTCGTGGTAGCGGTTGACGAAACGCAGCTCGGGAATATGGCGCTGGGTCCTGGCCCAGTCGTAGACGGCGTCGAACACGCTGGCCGTGGTCGTGCCCGAATACTGGGGGTACAGCGGCAGGATCAGGATGCGCGTTGCGCCGTCTTTCTTGAGCGCATCCAACTGGGCCGCAATGGACGGCGTGCCGTAGCGCATGGCTGGCAGCACCAGCACATTGTGGCCCCGCTCGCCCAGCCAGCCGCGCAGCAAAGTGGCCTGGCGTGTGGTCCAGTGCAGCAGCGGGGAGCCGTCTTTTTCATGCCAGACGGTGGCGTACTTGGCGGCCGACTTGGCCGGACGGGTGCGCAGGATGATGCCGTGCAGAATCGGCCACCAGGCGAGCTTGGGAATCTCGACCACACGATCGTCACCGAGAAACTCCGCCAGATACGGGCGCACTGCGGCGGCCGTGGGCGCGGCCGGCGTGCCCAGATTGCACAGCAGGATGCCGGTGCGTGCGGATTGATCGTGACGGAAGCGGGGTTCGGGCGCAAAGCGTGATGGCATGGCGCAATTGTGTCAGCTAATCGGATAGGCGCAGCCGCTCTGCGGCATTAGCCGGGGCGCTATTCTTCGGGACATGCAACCCCAAGACACCACCGCCTCAGCCATTGAAACCCTTCAGCGCCTGCGCCACAGCGGCCAGATTCGTGCCATCAGCCTGGATCTGGACGACACGCTCTGGCCCATCTGGCCCACGATTGCCAAGGCAGAGGCTGTTTTGCTGCAGTGGCTCGCGCAGCATGCTCCCGCTACGGCCGAGCACTTGGGCGATACAGACAAGGTGCGCGCCCTGCGCCATGAAATCGTGGCCTTGCGCCCGGATCTGAAAGCCGACCTCAGCGGCCTGCGCCGCGAGTCCATCCGGCTGGCGCTGAGCCGCGCTGGTGACGATCCTGCCCTGGCCGAACCGGCCTTTGACGCGTTCTTTGCCGCTCGCCAGCGGGTAGAGCTGTTTGACGACGCCTTGCCGGCGCTGCAGTTTCTCTCGCAGCGCTGGCCGGTGGTGGCCCTGTCCAATGGCAATGCGAATGTGCATGTGGTGGGGATAGGCGAGCACTTCCATGCCTCGCTGTCTGCCAGCGGAGCCGGCATGGCCAAGCCCGAGACGCGGTTTTTCCAGGCCGCGGCCGATGCGGCTGGCGTGCCCCCCGAGCATGTGCTGCACATCGGCGATGATGCGGAGCTGGATGCCCGGGGCGCGATGGATGCGGGTATGCACGCAGTCTGGCTCAACCGCGGGCAGGTAGCATGGCCTTGCGTGGGAGCTGAACCCCACGTCACAGTCGCCAGCCTTTGGCAGTTGTGTCAGGGGCTGGCAGATCGTTGACCGGGACGAGCGGGAGCAGTGCGGGTCAGCGAACAAGGACCGCCTATGCCTACCTGCCTGTCTGCCTGTCTTCACACGCCTTCACTGGCACCTGTGCGAACCATTGCCTGGAGCCGGCCTCTGGTGTGGTTGTCCAGAGCCTTGCAGGACATTTCTAGCGCTCCGTTAATCAGTCTGGCGCATGGTCTTGCCTTGATCCTGATCGGTGCAGCAATCCTGACCCTGGGGCACAATCGCTTCTGGTTGATGGCAGGGGCCTTGTCGGGCTTTCTGGTGGTGGGGCCTCTGGTGGCCACCAGCCTCTATGCCGTCAGCCGGGCCATGGAGCGCGGTGAGGTGGCAGACTGGGGTCTGATCCGCCGCACCTGGACGCAGTGGCAGAGCTGCCATGCCACGGGCCGGGGAGGGTACTGGTGCATGGTTCGGTTCGGCGCCTTGCTGGCGCTGGCCGCCACGGGCTGGGTGCTGATTTCGGCATCGCTGATCACTGTGATGTCGCCCGTGCGCGTGCAGACCCTGCAGGATTTCATTGCGCATGTGGTGCTGGCCAGGGATGGTCAGCTATTTGTGCAATGGATGGCTTTGGGCAGCTTTCTGGCTGCTCCGATTTTTGCGTCCAGCGTGGTGGCCATGCCGCTGATGCTGGACAGGCGAGTGACCGTGCGCCAGGCCGTGTTGACCAGTTGGTCCGTGGTGCTGGCCAACCCTGGCCCTATGGCCTTGTGGGCGGCGCTGATTGTGATGTTGACTTTGCTGGGCCTTGGCAGCTATCTGCTGGGGCTGGTGGTTGTGATGCCCCTGCTGGGCCATGCCAGCTGGCACGCCTATCGAGACCTGGTGGATGCCTCTGCATTCCCGGCCAGGGATGACGCGATAGTGCCTGCCGTCTGAGCGCTGCGCGACCAGGGCCTGGCAAAGGCTGTAAGGACCTGGTTGTCGTGATATTCGGATATACGGAAGAACAGCTTGCCCACTTTTTCCTGACCTGGGGCGTGGGCGCCTTCATCTTGTTCATGGTGTTCATCATCCTGCAGCTGGCGCGTCAATCCAAGGCAGGCAAGTTCGGCACCTTTGTGATCTTTCTGGGCCTGGGTGTGGGCTTTGTAGGCTATCTCGCCAAGATCATCATCCAGTGGTGGATAGAGAGCCGCTGAGCCGATACATGGGGCGGCGCTGACCGGCTCACTACTCGAGCAAGGTCCGCCCCGCAGCGAGAACCTAGCCCCCTTCCGTAAAGAAGGGGGAAGAAGCGGTGTCTCAGTGGATTAACCCGGTTTCACCTGTGCGCGCTTGAGCACTTTTTGCCAGCGGTTCTGCTCGGTGGCGATGAACTGGGCAAACTGCTCCGGCGTGCTGCCAATGGGCTCGGCCGCGTCGCCCTGCAAGCGCTTGAGTGCATCGGGCGCCTTGACGGCCTTGGCGCACTCTGCTGCCAGCTTGTCTACATGGGCGCGAGGCAGGCTGGAAGGGGCCAGCATGCCGTACCACTGGGTCATCTCGAAGCCCGAAAAGCCCTGTTCGGCCACCGTGGGCACGTCGGGCAATTGCGGCAGGCGCCTGGTCGAGCCGGTGGCGATGCAGCGCACCTTGCCGGCCTTGATGAAGGGCAGCAGCGCGGCGGCACCGACCGAGGCAGCATCAAGGCGGCCCGAGAGCAGGTCGGTCATCATGGGGCCGGTGCCGCGGTAGGGCACGTGGAGCATGAAGATGTCGGCCGTCATTTTCAGGTATTCGAATGCCAGATGCCCCGCGCTGCCGTTGCCGGCCGAGCCATAGCTGAGCTTGCCGGGGTTCTTCTTGGCATAGGCCACCAGATCGGCAATGTTCTTGACGGGCAGATCGGGGTGCACCACATAGAGGCTGGGCACCTTGGCCAGCAGGCTCACGGGCACAAAGTCCTTTTTAGGGTCCCAGGGCAGCTTGTCGAAAATATAAGGGTTGACGGCCAGGGTACCGATATGGCCGAGGATGACCGTGCTCTGGTCATCGGCGCGAGCCACTTCCTGCATGGCGATATTGCCCGCAGCGCCGGGCTTGTTGTCCACGAATACGTTCTGGCCTATGGTCTTGGACAGCTCTGCGGCGGTGGAGCGGGCCACGATTTCAGAGCTGCCGCCAGGCGCAAAAGGCACGACAAAGCGAATCGGGCGGCTGGGCCAGCCGTCATCGGCAGCGCGGGCCATGCCGGGCAGCAGGCTGCTGCAGGCCAGGGCTCCGGCGCCGGTCAGCAGATGGCGGCGCGAGATGCTCAGAACTTCGCGAGTGGACTTGTCGAACGTGGATGCCATGTTGTCTCCGTTGCTTTTTGGCTTTTGGCGGCTGAGAGATTGCCTCTTCGGCCATGGTTGCAACTGTGGCTGTCAAATCGCTGTCAAACCTGGTGCAGCAGGACTATCCAGGCATCAGGATTGTGCTGATAGGGTTTGCTCTAGAGCTGCTCAGCCCTGGTCCATCCGGACCAGTTCGTCGGCTGCCGTTATCCCGCAACGCACCGCGCCTTCCAGCGTCGCCGGGTAGGGCCCATTCAGATAGTCGCCGCAAGCCCAGAGGCCATGGCCCAGCTCCAAGCCAGGGCGCTTCACGCCGGGTCGGCAGGCAAATGTGGCGCGCTTTTCAACCACGGTCAGCACAGCTTGAATGTCCTGCCAGCCCAGTTGCTGACGGGCTTGTTCCAGCATCTGCTGCTCCAGGGCTTGGCGGTCCGTGCGGCAGTCGCTGACGACAAAGGCCATCAGGCCTTGCTGGGTGTCATCTGATGGCTGCAGGTGCCCGCGGTCAAACACAAACTGGGCTGGAGCCTGCTTGCCGGGTTGCAGTGCCTGCCAGGGCAGTCCGGCGGTAAGGCGATGGCTGGTGCGCGCATAGACCGTGGCAATGGCCGTGTGCTCCAGCGCCTGCGCGGTCTGTGCCCAGTGCTGGTAAGCCACCGCGTCGCGGGCGGGCAGGCGCTGGTCTTCGGCCGCCAGCAGGGCCAGGCGGACGGCTTCCTGAGGTGGGCAGGCCAGCAGCACGGCATCAAAGCGCGATTGCTCCAGCTCCGCGGCAATGGCTGGATTGGAGCTGCGCAGCAGCCATTGCCGGCCCTGGGGGCTCAGCTCCTGAATGCGGTTGGCCGTATGCACCGCATGGCCGCGGCCTTGCAGCCATTGCGCAGCCGGGATGGGAAAGAGATCGCCAAGGCCGCAGCGTGGCACCAGAAAGTGCGAGCCGCCCGTGCCCGCGAACAGTGCGTCATGCAGCACACGCAAGAAGATGCTGCCGCTGGCCTCTGCGGCTGGCAGATTGAGGGCCGACACGCACAGAGGTTCGATGAATTCATTGAACAGGCGCTTTGGCAGGCCGCTGCAGATATCGGCAACGGTTGCAGCATCTGCGCAGCGAAAGCCCTGAATTCGCCAGCGCAGGGCACGGCCCAGCAGGGCGGCACGTTCGCGCAGTGACCAGCCGCTGGCTGTGGCAATGCCGATCAAGGCGTCCAGCGGCGCCGGCAGGTTGGGGAAGGACAGGCCGCTGCCATCGGCATAGCGCATGGCCAGTGGCCTGCGCAGCAGGGCATGCTCTGGCGCCGCGCCCACGACACGCATGAGCCGCAGGCATTCGGCATAGGCGCCGATCAGAATGTGCTGGCCGTTGTCGGCGATGGTGCCGCCCGGCAGTTCCAGATTGCGGGCCCGGCCACCCAGCTGGCGGCCGGCTTCGAAAACCGTGGGCCGATGACCGCTGAGCGAGAGCTGTACTGCGGCAGCCATGCCGGCCCAGCCGCCACCGATGATGGCAACTTGCATGGCGCGCTTACATGCGGCCCAGTGCCTGCATCTTCCAGACCAGCCAGAACTTGCGCAGCGGCGTGAGGCTGATGCGCTGGTGCAGCACCTGGAAGTTCTCGGACTCGATTTCGCGCAGCAGGGTGCGATAGATGCTCGCCATCATCAGGCCGGGCTTTTGTGCGTGGCGGTCGGCGTCGGGCAGCAGGCCCAGCGCCTTGTCATACAGGCTGTGGGCACGCTCGGCCTGAAAGCGCATCAGCGCCGTGAAGCGATCCGAATACTCGCGCTTGTTGATCTCGTGGGCCTTGACGTCGAACTGCTGGAGCTCGCTGATGGGCAGGTAGATACGGCCGCGCATCGCATCTTCGCCCACGTCGCGGATGATATTGGTCAGCTGCAGGGCCTGACCCAGCGTGTGGGCGTATTCGGTGGTGCGCTTATCGGTCTGGCCGAAGATGCGGGCGGCGACTTCGCCGACCACGCCGGCGACCAGATGGCAGTAGCGCTGCAGACCGGCTAAGTCCAGATAGCGGGTCTGATCCAGATCCATCTGGCAGCCTTCGATGACGGCCTGCAGATGGCGCTCTTCGATGCCATAGGTCTTGGCGTGGGGCATCAGTGCCTGCATCACGGGATGAGCGGACTGGCTGGTGAATGCCCTGTGCACCTCGGCCTTCCACCAGGCCAGCTTGGTGGCTGCCACGCCGGGGTCCGTGACCTCGTCGACCACGTCATCCACTTCGCGGCAGAAGGCATAGAAAGCCGTGATGGCGGCGCGGCGCTCCTTGGGCAAGAAGAGAAAGGCGTAATAGAAGCTGCTGCCCGAAGAGGCGGCTTTGTCTTGGACGTACTGATCCGGATTCATAGGGGGAGCATTGTCCCATGACGCGGGTCGTTGGCCGACACAACAGTGAAATGCGCGGCATGCGCCTGGTTGGAAGTCAAATTCAATAGCGCCTTGCACAGGTCTATAAGGGGTTTGGAGCTATCTTTTCGATCACATTCGCACGGCTTGCCAGAGCATGGCGACCATATCGAGCTTGCTCAGCTTGATGCGCTGATAGAGGTTGCGCCCCTGCATGGCGTCCAGCCTGTCCAGAATGCGCAGACCGCCTTGCACGACCAGGCGCAGTTCCCAGCCCGTGCGGCCGGGTAGCTGATGCACCAGAGGCGCCCCATGGATCATGAGGCTGCGGGCCTGGCGGTTGAGCTCGCCGAGCAGAGAGCGCAGCTCGGGTGTCAATGCCGCTGCTTCGGGCTTGATGGCGCTGCGCACAAGGCCGTGGCGGGCCAGATCGGCATCCGGCAGGTAATGGCGCTGGCGCGGCAAGTCCTGGCTCAGATCCTGCCAGAAGTTGATGAGCTGCAGGGCGGTGCAGATGGCGTCGCTCTGAATCAGTGCCTTGGCGTTGACCACGCCATACAGATGCAGCAGCAGGCGGCCGACCGGGTTGGCCGAGCAGCGGCAGTAATCCAGCAGTTGGGCCATATCGGTGTAGCGGGTCTGGGCGGCCGTCATGCGCACGTCCTGCTCGAAGGCACTGAGCAGGTCGGCCAGCAATGGCTTGGGCATACGATGGGCCTGAACCTGAACTGCCAGCGGGCCAAAGATATGCGGCCATGCTGTACGCATCAGCATGGCGGCTTCGCCGGCGCTGCCCAGCTGCTGCAGATCGTCGGCATATTGCTGCAACTGAGCCAGGCGCTTCTCTGCGCAGTGATCGCCTTCGTCGGCCAGGTCGTCGGCGGTGCGCGCAAAGTGATAGATGGCGGCGATGGGCGCACGCAGTCGTGGCGGGCACAGCCAGGATGCGACAGGGAAATTTTCGTAGTGGGTGATGCTGGCCGGCGCGTTGGCGGCGGGGCTCGCTGGGGGCATATGGTTCACGCCCGTATTGTGGACCGGGTGGACTTGCCGGCTTGCGGCAGCCCATAAAAAGACGGCGCAAAAGCGCACGTGCGTGCACAATCAGCGCTGACTTTGGTGCAGCGGCCAGCCCGGCGACTGCGCTTTTCCTATTTTTACAAGCCCAGAACACCATGGCTGTTTCGTCTTCTCGTCGTTTTGCAATGTTGTCTTTGCCGCGCCGGCCTGCCGTGCCCTTGGCTGCGCTGTCCATAGTGGCGGCTGCTGTCATGTTGTCGGCCTGTTCCAAGAAAGAGGCTGCGCCCGAGCCGGTGCGTGCCGTCAAGCTGGTGACCGTGGGTGAGGGGGCGATCGAATCTGCCCAGGAATACTCGGGTGATGTGCGGGCCCGTGTGGAGTCTCGCCTCGGCTTTCGCGTGGCGGGCAAGATCACCAGGCGCGAGGTGGAACTGGGCCAGCATGTGAAGGTCGGACAGGTGCTGGCGCGCCTGGATGCGCGTGACTATCAGCTCAGTGCCGATGCCGCGCGTGCCCAGCTTGCATCGGCCACCACGCAGCGCGATCTGGCAGAGGCCAATGCCAGGCGTTTTCGTACCCTGCGTGCACAGAACTTCATCAGCGCCGCGGAGATGGAACGCTATGAGGCCAATCTGAAGGCGGCCCAGGCCTCGCTCGATCAGGCGCGAGCCCAGCTCTCAAGCCAGTCCAATCAGGAAAACTATACCCAGTTGCTGGCCGATGCCGATGGCGTGGTCACCGCCGTGGAGGCTGAGCCCGGTCAGGTGGTTGCGGCCGGCACGCCTGTGGTGCGGATTGCCCAGGATGGTGCACGCGATGCGGTGTTCAGCGTGCCCGAGGACCGGCGCAGTGCCATCAAGCCGGGCCAGGGCGTGAAGGTGCGTCCCTGGTCGGATGAGTCGCGCATGATCAACGCACAGGTGCGTGAGGTGGCGGCCAGTGCCGACCCAGCCACACGCACCTATGTGGTCAAGGCTGCGCTGCAAGGTACGGACCTGCCTGCATTGGGCGCGACCGTGCATGTCATGCCCGAGGGCATGGGTGTGAGCCGCGAAGCCATGGGCCGCCAGGTCATCAAGTTGCCAACCACGGCCTTGCGCCAGGAGGGCGGTAATGGTCAGGGTACGGCCGTCTGGCTCTATGACGCGGCCAGCAGCTCGGTGAAGCTGCAGCCGGTGCAGATTGCCAGCGCCGACGGTAATGAGGCGGTGATTGCCTCGGGTCTGCAACCTGGTATGCAGGTGGTGGCCACGGGCGCCCATGTGCTGACCCCCGGGCAGAAGGTGACGGTATATCGCGATAAGTATGCAAAGCCGCTGCAGGGCTCTGCATCAAATCAGCCGAAAACGCAGGCAGGTAAAGCGCAGGATGCTCATGAATCAGGTGTGGGTCAGCCTGCGGTGGCTGCGGAGGCGGGCAAATGAGCGGCGCTGGACACAAGAAGACCAGTGGCGCGCATTTCAATTTGTCTCGCTGGGCGCTCGATCATGTGGCGCTGACACGCTATTTCATAGTCGTGCTGATGCTGCTGGGCTTTACGGCCTTCTTCCAGCTGGGCCAGGACGAGGATCCTCCGTTCACCTTCCGCGCCATGGTCATTCGCACTTACTGGCCCGGCGCGACTGCCGAGCAGGTGGCTCAGCAGGTGACGGACAAGATCGAGCGAACGCTGCAGGAGGTGCCTTATGCCGACAAGATCAGCAGCTATTCCAAGCCCGGCGAGTCGCAGGTCATCTTCCAGGTCAAGGACTACTCTCCCCCCAAGGAAGTGCCGCAGCTCTGGTATACGGTGCGCAAGAAAGTGGGGGACATGCGTTACACCCTGCCGCAGGGCGTGCAGGGGCCGTTCTTCAACGACGATTTCGGCGATGTCTATGGCGTGATCTATGCGCTGCAGGCCAAGGGCTTCAGCTATGCCGAGCTCAAGACCCTGGCCGACGATGTGCGTCAGCAACTGCTGCAGGTGCCCGATGTGGCCAAGGTTGAGCAGTTCGGCGTGCAGGACGAAAAGGTCTATGTGGAGCTGTCGCACCGCGCCACACAGATGGGGCTGAACCTCAAGCAGGTACTCGATCAGCTCAACCAGCAAAATGCCGTGGCATCGGCCGGTACCTTGCAGACGCCTGCCGAAACCATTGTGTTGCGTGTGCAAGGCCAGTTCAACGATCTGGAGCAACTGCGTGCCATGCCCATCGTCGGCCAGGGCGGGGCGCAGTTCAGGTTGGGCGATATCGCTGAAGTGCACCGTGGCTATGCCGACCCGGCCAATGTCATGGTGCGCTTTCAGGGCGAGCCCACGGTGGCCCTGGGGGTGTCCATGGTCAAGGGCGGTGACATCATTGCCTTGGGCAAGGCGCTGACGCAGGCCACAGAGCGCATCGCCAAAAGCCTGCCCGTGGGCGTGACGCTGAGCAATATGCAGAACCAGCCCAAGGCGGTGGCGGATTCGGTCAGCGAGTTTCTCCAGGTGCTGATCGAAGCCGTGGTCGTGGTGCTGGCCGTGAGCTTTCTGAGCCTGGGCCTGCACAAGCGCCCGGGGCAGCATCCGCTGTGGAAGCGTTGGTATATCGATCCGCGCCCCGGACTGGTGGTGGGCATCACCATTCCCCTGGTGCTGGCCGCGACCTTCCTGGCCATGTGGTACTGGAATATCGGTCTGCACAAGGTGTCGCTGGGCTCGCTCATCATTGCGCTGGGCCTGCTGGTGGACGACGCCATCATTGCCGTGGAGATGATGGTGCGCAAGATGGAGGAAGGCTACGACAAGTACCGTGCCGCCACCTTTGCCTATGAAATCACCTCCAAGCCCATGCTGACCGGCACGCTGATCACGGCAGCGGGCTTCTTGCCCATCGGCATGGCCAAGTCCATGACGGGTGAATACACCTTCGCCATCTTCGCGGTGACGGTGATTGCGCTGGTGCTCAGCTGGTTCGCCTCGGTGTACTTCGTGCCCTATCTGGGCCTGCTGCTGCTCAAGAAGCCGCCGCATGCCGCCAAGCTGCCGCCCGAGGTGGCATCCGGTGAGGTCTCGGCCGAAGAAGCAGGCATCAACACCAATGCAGGTGAACATGAGCTGTTCGATACGCCGTTCTACAACCGTTTTCGCCGCATGGTGAACTGGTGTGTGCAGCACCGCTGGCTGACGATTGGCGCGACGGTGCTGGTGTTCGTGCTGGGTCTGGCGGGCATGGGCAAGGTGCAGCAGCAGTTTTTCCCCGATTCCAGCAGGCCCGAAGTGCTGGTCGATATATGGTTCCCCGAGGGCACTTCCCTGCAGGCCAACAAGGAGGTGACGCTGCGCGTGGAAAAGCGCTTTTTGCAGCTCGACGGTGTGGAGTCCGTCAGCGAATGGATAGGCTCCGGAGCACCGCGCTTTTATCTGCCGCTGGACCAGGTGTTTCCGCAGAACAACGTCTCCCAGTTCATTCTGGTGGCCAAAGATCTGAAGGCGCGCGAGGAAATCCGCAAACAGCTGCCGGCGCTGATGGCTGAGGAATTCCCTGAGGTGCGCGCGCGCTCCAAGCTGCTGCCCAACGGGCCTCCTGTGCAATATCCGGTGCAGTTCCGTGTCATGGGCTCGGACCCTGCCAAGCTGCGTACCTACGCCGATGAAGTCAAGGCGCTCATGCAGGCCAATGCCGATATGCGTGGCGTGAACGACAACTGGAACGAGTCCGTCAAGGTCATCCGCCTGCAGGTCGATCAGGACAAGGCGCGTGCCCTGGGTGTGACCAGCCAGTCGATCGCCGAAGCCACGGGCATGAACTTCAGCGGCACCACCGTGGGGCAGTTCCGTGAAGGCGACAAGCTGATCGATATCGTGATGCGCCCGCCCAAACAGGACCGCGATGCGATTACCGATATCGCGGGTGTCTATGTCACCACGGCAAACGGGCAGTCCATTCCGCTCACGCAGATTGCCAAGCCCGTCATGGTCTGGGAGCCGGGTGTGATGTGGCGCGAAAAGCGAAACTTCGCGATTACCGTTCAAGGCGATGTGCGCGAAGGCCTGCAAGGTGCAACGCTGACCAACGAGCTGTTGCCGCAGTTGCGCAAGATGGAGGCTGGCTGGCATGCTGCAGGCGACACCGGCTATCGCATCGAGGTGGCTGGTGCCGTGGAGGAAAGCTCCAAGGGTTCTGGTGCCATCGTGGCCGGAGTCCCGGTGCTGCTGTTCCTGACCTTCACGCTGCTCATGTTGCAGCTGCGCAGCGTCAGCCGTTCGCTGCTGGTGTTTATCACCGGTCCGCTAGGCATTCCTGGTGTGGCTGCGGCCTTGCTGCTGCTGAATCGCCCCTTTGGCTTTGTGGCACTGCTGGGCGTTGTGGCTTTGATGGGCATGATTCAGCGCAATTCGGTCATCCTGATCGATCAGATCGAGAGCGGACGTGCCCAGGGTGTGCCGGCCTGGGACGCGATTGTGGAGGCTGCCGTGCATCGGCTGCGTCCCATCGTGCTGACCGCAGCAGCTGCCGTGCTGGCCATGATTCCGCTGTCGCGCAGCGTGTTCTGGGGGCCCATGGCTGTGGCCATCATGGGCGGTCTGATTGTGGCGACCGTGCTGACCTTGCTGGCCTTGCCCGCCATGTATGCGGCGGCTTTTCGCATCAGAAAGGACACAGCCTGAGCCTGTTTTGCGCGAAAGAGCGCCGGTTTTGCGGCTAGAATCTGCGTCTTGACCTCAGTAAGCGTAAATTTGCGCATTGCTGACCGCGCGGGTGGCGAAATTGGTAGACGCACCAGGTTTAGGTCCTGACGGTGGCAACACCGTGCCGGTTCGAGTCCGGCTCCGCGCACCAGACATTGGCAGTCCCTGCTGCCTCAAGCCCGTAACCCCAAGCCGTTACGGGCTTTTTCTTTTCCTGCCCCTGCTTTGCAGGTGCAGCGTCAGCTTTTAAGGCAAACCCCTGTAGGGCGATGGCGGAGCCTGCGCGGCGCCTCGTTATAATGGTCGGCTTCGCCTGTTCCTGATTTGAACAAATGCCTGGCGTCAGACGCTGGGGCAAATGACCGGGGCAGGCTCTGGAAATTTGTGGTGCCGCATGTCGTTGGGTATGCGCGCACTGTGACTTTGCGCAATACGGTGCGGGTTGCTTGGCAATCTGCACGGTCCTCATCCCTCTTAGGAAAAATCATGGCCGTTAACGTTGAAACTCTTGAAAAGCTCGAGCGCAAGATCACGCTGAGCGTGCCCCTGTCTGCGATCCAGTCTGAAGTTGATGCTCGCCTGAAGAAGGTGGCACGCACCGTGAAGATGGACGGCTTCCGTCCTGGCAAGGTGCCCATGAGCGTTGTGGCTCAGCGTTATGGCTACTCCGTGCAATACGAAGTGCTGAACGACAAGGTGGGCGAGGCTTTTGCCGCTGCCGTGAACGAAGCCGATCTGCGTGTTGCCGGTCAGCCCAAGATCACCGAGAAGGAAGGCGCTCCCGAAGGCGAAGCACAATTCGATGCCGTGTTCGAAGTCATGCCCGAAGTCAAGATCGGTGATCTGACTGCAGCCGAAGTGGAAAAGCTGTCCACCAGCGTGGACGACGCAGCCATCGACAAGACCGTGGACATTCTGCGCAAGCAGCGTCGCACCTTCACCGAGCGCGCTGCCGGTGAAGCAGCCGTGGACGGCGACCGCGTGACTGTGGACTTCGAAGGCAAGATTGACGGCGAGACTTTCTCCGGCGGCAAGGCTGAAGACTTCCAGTTCCTGGTCGGCGAAGGCCAGATGCTCAAGGAATTCGAAGACGCAACCCGCGGCATGAAGGCTGGCGAGTCCAAGACTTTCCCCCTGGCCTTCCCTGCTGACTACCACGGCGCCGATGTGGCTGGCAAGACCGCAGACTTCCTGGTGACCGTCAAGAAGGTGGAAGCTCCCAACCTGCCCGAAGTGAACGAAGAGTTCGTCAAGACTCTGGGTGTGGACGGCGGCTCTGTTGAAGCCCTGCGCGACGACATCAAGAAGAACCTGGAGCGCGAAGTGAAGTTCCGCGTTCAAGGCCGCAACAAGCAAGCCGTGATGGACGCCCTGGTGTCCGTGGCCGAGCTGGATCTGCCCAAGGCTTCCGTGCAAGCTGAAGTGGGCCGCCTGCTGGAAGGCGCACGCGCCGAACTGGAACAGCGCGGCATCAAGGACGCAGCCAAGGCTGAAATCCCTGAAGACATCTTCCTGCCCCAAGCCGAGCGTCGTGTGCGTCTGGGCCTGGTGGTGGCCGAGCTGGTCAAGACCAACAACCTGCAAGCCACTGCCGAACAGATCAAGGCTCATGTGGAAGAGCTGGCATCCAGCTACGAGAAGCCCGAAGACGTGGTGCGCTGGTACTTCGGCGACCGCAATCGTCTGGCTGAAGTGGAAGCCGTTGTGATCGAAAACAACGTGACCGAGTTCGTTCTGGGCAAGGCCAAGGTGACTGACAAGGCCGTTTCCTTCGACGAGCTGATGGGTCAAGCCTAAGGGCTGGATCTTTTATCGGTGCTTGCCCTAGGCGAGTTCCGATAAGTTAAATTGCGGGGCTTGTGCTTTTGCGCGCAAGCCCCATTTTCTTTTCAGAATGCGGCTACAGTAGGCGCATAGCACTGGAGAAAACATGAGCGCATTGGATACATTGGGTTTGGGCATGGTGCCCATGGTCATTGAACAGTCGGGTCGCGGTGAGCGCTCCTATGACATTTATTCGCGTCTGCTCAAGGAGCGCGTGATTTTCCTGGTGGGCGAGGTTAACGATCAGACCGCCAACCTGGTGGTAGCCCAGTTGTTGTTCCTGGAAAGCGAAAATCCTGACAAGGACATTTCCTTCTATATCAACTCCCCTGGCGGCAGCGTGACGGCAGGCATGGCGATTTTTGACACCATGAACTTCATCAAGCCTGATGTCTCGACGCTGTGCACCGGCATGGCGGCGAGCATGGGCGCTTTCCTGCTGTCGGCCGGAGCCAAGGGCAAGCGCTATGCACTGCCCAATGCCCAGGTCATGATTCACCAGCCTCTGGGCGGTGCACGTGGTCAGGCGACCGAAATCGAAATTCATGCCCGCGAAATCATCAAGACCCGCGAGCGCCTGAACAAAATACTCGCCGAGCGTACCGGTCAGCCCCTGGAAAAGATTCAGAACGACACCGAGCGCGACTATTTCCTTTCCGCCGATGAGGCTAAGGAATACGGCCTGGTCGACCAGGTAATCAGCAAGCGTTCCTGAAATGCATAGCACCGAGTCTCATGTCTGATTGGGATTGCGGGTGCTGGCAATGAAAAACCTGGGAGCTGCTGACTGGCTCCCGGGGCTTGCTCGGCGGCGTTTGTCCCTGATGGCCTACGCCGCCTTGTCTTTGGTTATCATTAATTTTCGTTTTTTCGTAACGAGGCACAGCCCCCATGGCCGATAAAAAAGGCTCTTCCACCGAAAAGAATTTGTATTGCACCTTCTGCGGCAAAAGCCAGCACGAGGTCAAGAAGCTGATCGCCGGCCCGTCCGTGTTCATCTGCGACGAGTGCATCGACTTGTGCAATGAGATCATTCGCGACGAACAGCCTGCCGCCGATGCCAAGGAAGGTCGCGGCGATCTGCCTACGCCCGCCGAAATCAAGGCTAATCTCGACAACTATGTGATCGGTCAGGAGCAGGCCAAGCGCACGCTGGCCGTGGCGGTCTACAACCACTACAAGCGCCTGAACCACAAGGACAAGGCCGGCAAGGACGATGTGGAGCTCAGCAAGAGCAATATCTTGCTGATCGGTCCCACGGGTTCGGGCAAGACCTTGCTGGCCCAGACGCTGGCGCGTCAGCTCAATGTGCCATTCGTGATGGCCGATGCCACCACGCTGACCGAGGCTGGCTATGTGGGCGAGGACGTCGAGAACATCATTCAGAAGCTGCTGCAAAGCTGCGAGTACGACGTCGAGCGTGCTCAGCGTGGCATTGTCTACATCGATGAAATCGACAAGATCTCCCGGAAGTCGGACAACCCCAGCATCACGCGCGACGTATCGGGCGAGGGCGTGCAGCAGGCGCTGCTCAAGCTGATCGAAGGCACGATGGCCAGCATTCCTCCCCAGGGTGGACGCAAGCATCCGAACCAGGACTTTCTGCAGATCGACACCACCAATATCCTGTTCATCTGCAGCGGCGCGTTCGCGGGACTGGAGAAAGTCATCGAGAACCGCACCGAGGCTTCGGGCATAGGCTTTGGCGCTACCGTCAAGAGCAAGAAGCAGCGCTCCATCTCGGAGATGTTCCTCGAGATCGAGCCTGAGGATCTGATCAAGTTCGGCATCATCCCCGAGCTGGTGGGGCGTATGCCCGTGGTGACGGCGCTGGCCGAACTCAGCGAAGATGCACTGGTACAGATCCTGACCGAGCCCAAGAATGCGCTGGTCAAGCAGTACAGCAAGCTGCTGGCCATGGAGGGTGTGGAGTTGGAGATCCGCCCCGCGGCCCTGAAGGCGATCGCCCGCAAGGCCCTGGCTCGCAAGACCGGTGCCCGTGGCCTGCGCTCCATTGTCGAGCAGGCGCTGATCAGCACCATGTTCGAGTTGCCGACCGCCGAGAATGTGGAAAAGGTAGTGGTGGAAGAAGCCACCATTGAAGACGGCAAGGAGCCGCTGCTGGTTTACCGCGAAGCGGCCAAAAAGGCCTGATACTGTGCTTGCGTGCAAGGCGGGCCCTCTAATGGGCTCGTTTTGTCGCCTGCGGCTGAAAGGCAATGCCCTGAGGCGGCAAAAACAATTTGCCCCCAGGGGTTGAAATACACCGGTAAGCGGACCATCTACCGCTGAGAAACCGAGGATACCTATGTCTGGACAAACCCCTTTGCCTTCTACCGAGCTGGACCTGCCACTGCTGCCGCTGCGCGATGTGGTGGTGTTTCCGCATATGGTGATTCCGCTGTTCGTGGGGCGTGCCAAGAGCATCAAGGCTCTGGAGCTGGCCATGGAAGGCGACCGCCGCATCATGCTGGTGGCGCAGAAGACGGCCTCCAAGGACGAGCCTGCAGCGGAAGACATGTTTGATGTGGGCTGTGTCTCCACCATCTTGCAGATGCTCAAGCTGCCCGACGGCACCGTGAAGGTGCTGGTGGAAGGCCAGCAGCGCGCGCTGGTCAAGCAGGTTGCCGACGAAGAGTCTCACTTCACGGCATCTGTGACGCCCGTGGAGCCCGAAGGCGATGCCCATGAGCAAAGCGAAATCGAAGCGTTGCGCCGTGCCGTGACCCAGCAGTTTGACCAGTACGTCAAACTCAACAAGAAAATTCCTCAGGAAATCCTGACTTCGATCGCCAGCATCGACGATGCCGGTCGTCTGACGGACACCATTGCGGCGCACCTGCCTCTCAAGCTCGAGAGCAAGCAGGCGGTGCTGGATCTGGTGGACATCAAGGAGCGTCTGGAAAACCTGTTCGAGCAACTCGAGCGCGAAGTTGACATCCTCAACGTCGACAAGCGCATCCGTGGCCGCGTCAAGCGCCAGATGGAGAAAAATCAGCGCGACTTCTATCTGAATGAGCAGGTCAAGGCCATCCAGAAGGAGCTGGGCGAGGGTGAGGATGGTGCCGACATCGAGGAGATCGAGAAAAAGATCAAGCTCGCCAAGATGCCTGCCGATGCTCGCAAAAAGGCTGAGGCCGAGCTCAAGAAGCTCAAGCTGATGTCGCCCATGTCGGCTGAAGCTTCGGTGGTGCGCAACTACATCGAAGTGTTGACTGGACTGCCCTGGAGCAAGAAGACCAAGATCAAGCACAATCTGGCGAATGCCGAGGAAGTGCTGAACGAAGATCACTTCGGCCTGGAAAAGGTCAAGGACCGCATTCTCGAGTATCTTGCCGTGCAGCAGCGTGTGGACAAGGTCAAGGCGCCCATTCTGTGTCTGGTGGGTCCTCCCGGCGTGGGCAAGACCTCGCTGGGGCAGTCCATTGCCAAGGCCACAGGTCGCAAGTACGTGCGCATGGCGCTGGGCGGCATGCGAGACGAGGCGGAAATTCGCGGTCACCGCCGTACCTATATTGGCGCCATGCCCGGCAAGGTGCTGCAGAGCCTGGAGAAGGTCGGTACGCGTAATCCTCTGTTCCTGCTGGACGAAATCGACAAGCTGGGCATGGACTTCCGTGGCGATCCTTCGAGCGCGCTGCTGGAAGTGCTGGACCCCGAGCAGAACAACAAGTTTGGTGACCACTACGTGGAGGTCGACTTCGACCTGTCCGACGTGATGTTTGTGGCGACCTCCAACTCCATGAACATTCCCTCGGCCTTGCTGGATCGCATGGAGGTGATTCGTCTGTCGGGCTATACCGAAGACGAAAAGACCAATATTGCCATCCGCTATCTGCTGCCCAAGCAGATCACCAACAACGGCGTGAAGGACGGCGAGCTGGAAGTGACCGAAGCCGCGATTCGTGACATCGTGCGCTACTACACCCGCGAAGCGGGCGTGCGTTCGCTTGAGCGCGAGCTGTCCAAGATTTGCCGCAAGGTGGTCAAGGGCTTGCAACTTGGCAAGCTTCAGCCCAAGGTGGAGGTGAATGCCGACAACCTCAATGAATATCTGGGCGTGCGCAAGTTCAGCTATGGCCGTGCCGAGCATGCCAATCAGGTGGGGCAGGTTGTGGGTCTGGCCTGGACTGAAGTCGGCGGCGATCTGCTGACCATCGAAGCCGCCACCATGCCAGGCAAGGGCGTCATTACGCGCACAGGTTCTCTGGGCGATGTGATGAAGGAGTCGGTCGAAGCTGCTCGCACCGTGGTGCGTAGTCGCGCTCGTTTGCTTGGTATCAAGGATGAAGCCTTCGAGAAAAAGGACATCCATGTGCACGTGCCTGACGGCGCTACACCCAAGGATGGCCCCAGCGCCGGTGCTGCGATGACGACAGCTTTTGTCTCGGCTCTCACTGGCATTCCCGTGCGAGCTGATGTGGCCATGACCGGTGAAATCACCTTGCGCGGTGAAGTCACGGCGATCGGCGGCCTCAAGGAAAAGCTGCTGGCTGCTCTGCGTGGTGGCATCAAGACCGTGCTCATTCCTGAAGAGAATGCCAAGGATTTGCAGGACATTCCCGATAATGTGAAGAGCGGTCTGGAAATCGTTCCTGTGAAATGGATCGATCAGGTTCTCAAGGTGGCGCTGGAGCGCGTGCCGGATCCCTTGACTGAGGAGGCTGTAGCTGCCGTGGCGTCCACCGATGCCAAGCCGGTAGAGGCGGCCATCAAGCATTGATGCTTGTTTTGTGAAAATTGTGGCGTTTTTTCTGGGAGGGCTCAGAACTGCGCTACAATTCATCCATCGCAGCAAACAACGTTGTACAATGTTGGGCTTCGGTAGATATGCGGGAATAGCTCAGTTGGTAGAGCGATACCTTGCCAAGGTATAGGTCGACGGTTCGAACCCGTTTTCCCGCTCCAGGTTTTCAGAACCTGTAGCAATACAGGTTCGCATCAAAAGGTGAAAGCTTTTTGAATGCGGGAATAGCTCAGTTGGTAGAGCGATACCTTGCCAAGGTATAGGTCGACGGTTCGAACCCGTTTTCCCGCTCCAGGTTTTCAGAACCTGTAGCAA
>NZ_JBANEM010000027.1:0-56042 GCF_040187805.1 Comamonas sp. wu1-DMT | reverse complement strand
GCCGAAGTGCTTGGACAGCACGGTAGCGATAGCAGCAGTCAGGGTGGTCTTGCCGTGGTCAACGTGACCGATGGTGCCCACGTTCACGTGGGGCTTGGTACGTTCGAACTTTTCTTTTGCCATGATTTCTCCGAAAGAGCAAAAACCTGTGTGATGTTTAAGGTCTGCATCTCATTGCTGACTCGCCCCGCACAGGAAACAGGACGGCATGGGATCGCAGACCGGCAAAAATCGCGGCAATCCTCAAAGGACTGCCGCGATTGGAAGCCGTAGATTATGACGGATTCGTCAAACCTGCGTCAATTACTTGGCGCGGGCAGCAACAATGGCTTCAGCCACGTTACGAGGAGCTTCAGCGTAGTGCTTGAACTCCATGGTGTAGCTGGCGCGACCTTGAGTCATGGAACGCAGCGAAGTGGCGTAGCCGAACATTTCGGACAGAGGCACTTCAGCCTTGATGGCCTTGCCGCCACCAACCATGTCGTCCATACCCTGAACCATGCCGCGACGCGAGGACAGATCGCCCATCACGGTACCGGCGTAGTCTTCGGGCGTTTCCACTTCCACAGCCATCATGGGTTCCAGGATGACGGGGTTGGCCTTGCGGGCAGCTTCCTTGAAACCGAAGATAGCGGCCATCTTGAACGCCATTTCGTTCGAGTCCACATCGTGGTACGAACCGAAGGTCAGACGAACCTTGACGTCCACCACAGGGTAGCCAGCCAGCACGCCGGAAGTCAGCGCTTCGATCACGCCCTTCTCCACCGCAGGGATGTATTCGCGAGGAACCACACCGCCCTTGATTTCGTCGACGAACTCGAAGCCCTTGCCGGCTTCCTGGGGTTCCAGAGTCAGAACCACGTGGCCGTACTGGCCCTTACCGCCGGACTGGCGAACGAACTTGCCGTCCACGTCCTTGACCGTGCTGCGGATGGTTTCGCGGTAGGCAACCTGGGGCTTGCCCACGTTGGCTTCCACGTTGAATTCGCGCTTCATGCGGTCAACGATGATTTCCAGGTGCAGTTCGCCCATACCGGCGATGATGGTCTGACCGGATTCTTCGTCGGTACGCACGCGGAAGGAAGGATCTTCTGCAGCCAGACGCGACAGAGCGATACCCATCTTTTCCTGGTCGGTCTTGGACTTGGGTTCCACAGCCTGTGCAATCACGGGCTCGGGGAACACCATGCGCTCCAGCACGATAGGCGCAGCGATGTCGCACAGGGTTTCACCGGTGGTCACGTCCTTCAGGCCCACGCAGGCAGCGATGTCGCCAGCACGGATTTCTTCCACTTCCACGCGATCGTTGGCCATCATCTGCACGATACGGCCGATACGTTCCTTCTTGCCCTTGACGGCATTCAGAACGGTCTCACCCTTGGACAGAACGCCAGAGTACACGCGCACGAAAGTCAGCTGGCCCACGAAGGGGTCGGTCATCAGCTTGAAGGCCAGAGCCGAGAACTTCTCAGCATCGTCAGCCTTGCGGCTCAGCTTCTTCTCTTCGTCATCGGGGTCGGTACCGGTAACGTCAGGAATGTCCACAGGAGCGGGCAGATAGTCGATCACGGCGTCCAGCATGCGCTGCACACCCTTGTTCTTGAACGCGGTGCCGCACAGCATGGGCTGAATTTCGGTGGCCAGGGTACGGGTACGCACGCCGAGCTTCACTTCTTCTTCAGTCAGAGTACCTTCTTCCAGGTACTTGTTCATCAGCTCTTCCGAAGCTTCGGCAGCGGCTTCCACCAGGTTTTCACGCCACTTGTTGGCGGTTTCCACCAGCTCGGCGGGGATGTCCTGGTATTCGAACTTCATGCCCTGGGAAGCTTCGTCCCAGATGATGGCCTTCATCTTGACCAGATCGACCACGCCCTGGAAGTTTTCTTCAGCGCCGATTGGGATCACCACGGGCACAGGGTTCGCGTTCAGGCGAGTCTTCATGCCTTCATAGACCTTGAAGAAGTTGGCACCGGTACGGTCCATCTTGTTCACGAAGGCCAGACGAGGCACCTTGTACTTGTTGGCCTGACGCCACACGGTTTCGGACTGGGGCTGCACGCCACCCACAGCGCAATACACCATGCAAGCACCGTCCAGCACGCGCATGGAACGTTCCACTTCAATCGTGAAGTCCACGTGACCGGGGGTGTCGATGATGTTGAAACGGTGTTCTGGGTAGGACAGATCCATACCCTTCCAGAAGCAGGTCACTGCAGCGGAAGTGATGGTGATACCACGCTCTTGCTCTTGCTCCATCCAGTCGGTGGTGGCAGCGCCGTCGTGCACTTCGCCCAGCTTGTGGGTCACACCGGTATAGAACAGGATACGTTCTGTAGTGGTTGTCTTACCTGCGTCAATGTGAGCGGAAATACCGATGTTGCGATAGCGCTCAATGGGGGTCTTGCGAGCCATGATGGATCCTTGCTTGATCGTATGGGAGTACTGCCGGCCCCGCATTGTGCGCAGGAGGCAGCAGCTCTATATGGGGGCGCTCAGAATCGACACAAGGCCGCAGCAAGTTTTTGCATGCGGCCCTGTATCTCGAGCGAGATTCCGATTAGAAGCGGAAGTGGCTGAAGGCCTTGTTGGCTTCGGCCATACGGTGCACTTCGTCACGACGCTTCATGGCGCCGCCACGGCCTTCCGTAGCTTCCAGCAGCTCGTTGGCCAGGCGTTGAGCCATGGACTTCTCGCCACGCTTGCGGGAGGCTTCCTTGATCCAGCGCATGGCCAGAGCCAGACGACGGACGGGACGCACTTCCACGGGCACCTGGTAGTTGGCACCGCCAACACGGCGGGACTTCACTTCAACCATGGGCTTGACGTTGTTGATGGCAACAACGAAAGCTTCCAGAGGGTCCTTGCCGGGATGCTTCTTCTCGATCAGGTCCAGAGCGCCGTAAATGATGCGCTCAGCAACCGCCTTCTTGCCGCCTTCCATGATCACGTTCATGAATTTGGACAGCTCTACATTGCCGAACTTGGGATCCGGCAGGATTTCACGTTTGGGGACTTCGCGACGACGTGGCATTTTTTACCTCTATCTTTGCTTCAGTTGGCATCTTTTCAGATACCGCGAGAGCTATTCAAAACTCTCACTTACTCGACCCGCACAAAACATTCGTGCTCAGGGCCACTACGTTTGACCGCGCCAGTCAGGCGAATCAAACACCGTTTGTTTTCAAAAAACCAGGGCTGATTACTTAGCCTTAGGCTTCTTGGCACCGTACTTGGAGCGAGCTTGCTTACGGTCCTTGACGCCTTGCAGGTCCAGGGAACCGCGCACGATGTGGTAACGCACACCGGGCAAGTCCTTCACACGACCACCGCGCACCAGCACAACGCTGTGCTCTTGCAGGTTGTGGCCTTCACCGCCGATGTACGAAATCACTTCGAAACCGTTGGTCAGACGAACCTTGGCCACCTTACGCAGAGCCGAGTTAGGCTTCTTGGGAGTGGTGGTGTACACACGAGTGCACACGCCACGGCGTTGGGGGCAGTTTTCCATAGCAGGGCTCTTGGATTTAACAACTTCGACCGTGCGGCCCTGACGCACGAGTTGGTTAATGGTTGGCATTAATTAAACGTCCCTAAACGTGAATTTGCTTCGTGAAAGCAAAAGGTTTATCCGCAGCAACAGATGCCGATGCGGAAACGTGAATCCCTTCGGAAATTCCGAAAAGCCCTCGAATGTACCAGCTTGTGCAAATCAGCACAACTCCCCGCCGACAATAGCCCTGCCGGCAGCAAGATGCTTTGCATGGCACATCAAAGTGCTCTCACCGGCAGGAGCTACCTCCTACCGGCCCGGGAACTTACTTGATCCAGAGGCGGATGGTGTCCCACAGACGGCCGAAGAAGCCTGCCTGCTCGACGGCCTCAAGCGCTACCAGCGGCACCTCGGCCACCACATCCGCACCCGACTTGACCTTGAGCACCCCCATGGACTGCCCCTTGGCAATGGGTGCAATCAGCGGATCCTGGCGCACCACCTCGGTGGTCAGCTTGCCGCCGGTGCCCGAGGGCACGGTCACCACCACGGCGCCGTCGGCCTTGCCGATCTTGACGGCATTGGCAGCGCCCTTCCAGACGGCGGGAGTGGCCACGGGCTGATCGGAATCAAACAGCTTGACGGCATCGAAAGCGGTGTAACCCCAGTTCAACAGCTTCTGGCTTTCGTTGGCACGCGCCTTTTCGCTGGCCGTTCCCAGCACGATGGACAGCAGGCGGCGCTGACCCACATTGGGCAGGTCACGCTTGGCCGTGGCCACCAGGCAATAGCCGGCGGCATTGGTATGGCCGGTCTTCAGGCCGTCCACGGTGGGATCGCGGAACAGCAAGGCATTGCGGTTGCTGCCGTTGGAGGCAGGCGTGCCGGGATAGCTGTATTGCTTGGTGGAGTAGTAGTGCATGTACTCAGGGAAGTCATGCATCAATCGCTGGGCCAGTATGGACAGATCACGCGCCGTCGTCAGGTGACCGGGCTCGGTCAGTCCTTCGGGGTTCTTGTAGCTGGTGTTCTTCATGCCCAAGGCCTTGGCCTGGTCATTCATCATCTTGACGAAGTTCTCGGCCGTGCCGCCCACGGCCTCGGCCAATGCCATGGTGGCATCGTTGCCGGACTGGATGATCATGCCGCTGAGCAGGTCATTGACGGGCACCTGCATCTTGGGGTCGATGAACATGCGCGAGCCGGGCATCTTCCAGGCGCGCTCGCTCACGGGCATGCGCTGCTCCAGCGTAATCTTCTTGGAGCGCAAGGCATCGAACACCACATAGGCCGACATCAGCTTGGTCAGCGATGCCTGCTCGACGGGAGCATCGACGTCCTTGGCGCCCAGCACCTGGCCGGCAGTGACGTCCACCAGCAGATAGTTGCGGGCAGCAATTTCGGGAGGAACAGGGGCCGCCACCTGTGCCATGGCAAACACGGGCGCCACTGCGGCAGCAACGGCCAGAACACGCAGTGTGGAGTAGATGGGCTTCATGAAGAGGACTCTCGCTAAAGCAAAGGTAAGCGCGGTGATTTACCGTCGGAAACGGCCAAAGCCAAGGATATACCTCGGCCTGGCGCTATGAAAAGGGAGTTAACCAAGACGGGGCAGCAATTCACGTGCGTCAAGGTGTGGGAAATGGCTCTTACAGGGACTTCAGGTGGCGCACCACCAGGCTCTTGAGCAGCGGCAATTGTCCGTGAAAGAAATGGCCGACCTGCGGAATCACGGTAACAGGCAGTATCTGCGGGCGCGCCCAGTCCATCACGGCGGACAGCTCGACGGTGTCGTCCGCCTCGCCGTGGATCACCAGGGTCTGGTCATGGGCCTCGGCAGGCACGGGAGCCACTTCGAAGCGACTGGCGGCGGTGCCGACCAGCACGGCCTTCTGCACCCGGCCCGTACCCCAGAGTTGGGCCAGCGCATGGCTGGTGACGAAAGCGCCGAAGGAAAAGCCGGCCAGAGCTACAGGGCCTTCGGGAGCCACCTGCTGCACCACGGCCAGCAAATCCTGCAGCTCGGCCTTGCCGGCGTCATACTCGCCGGCACTAGCGCCCACGCCGCGAAAGTTGAAACGCACGACCGTGTAGCCGCACTGAACAAAGGCACGCGCCAGGGTCTGGACCACCTTGTTGTCCATGGTGCCGCCAAACAGCGGATGCGGATGGGCGATGATGGCCACGCCCTTGGGGCTCTGGCCTTCGACCAGTTGCGGCGCATCGCGCAGGGCCTCAATGGCACCGGCGGTGCCGGTGAGCGTCAGTCGTTCGGTCTGGGAATTCACGATTGCTATCCTAGTTGTAGCTTTTTGCGCTTGCTGTAATTGGGCTGACGCTTGAAAACGCTTAAAGTTCCTGAAAAAGCAAGCCCAAAGTCGGCCGCACCATGCAAGAGCCGCCTTGCCGCAAGCCTGTCGGGACGGCCAAAGGACTCAAGGCAGCCAGATCAGCGCCCCACGCTTTCGGGCAGCACCAGGCGCTCGACCACCTTGCCGTGCTTGAGATGGGATTCGACGATTTCATCGATATCGCTGTCGTCGATGAAGGTATACCAGACGGCTTCGGGGTAGACCACGGCCACGGGACCGCCGGCGCAGCGATCCAGGCAGCCGGCCTTGTTCACACGCACCAACCCCTTTCCGGCAAGCCCCTCTTCCTTGACTTTGCGCTTGCAGTGGTCAAAGCCCGCCTTGGCGCCATGCAGAGCACAGCAGTCCTCACCGTTGGGACGCTCGTTCAGGCAAAAGAAGATATGACGCTGGTAGTAGCCGCCGGCCTGGTCTTGATTCTGGATGTCGCTCATGGTGGATCATTCTAGGCAGGCTGTTGGCGGCGCGAGAGTCGAATCACTACATACGCCAGTGTCACGTAAGGCCAGAGCCAGCCCAGCCATTGGCCCAGACCGTAGAAGCGGATGAAACGGCCTTGCTCCCAGGCCTGCAGGGTCTGGGCGAAGTACACGTTCGTCGGCGCCTGATTGAGGATGCTCAGATGCAGCACCAGCACCAGTAGCAATAGCACGGCGCACATGCTGCGCGAGGCAGGCAATGCAATCACGGCCAAGCCCAGCCCACCCCAGACACCCAGGCGCACCGGCAGATCCACCCACTCCCAGGCATGGGCCGGGCCCCAGCTCAACGCGGCCGACAGCGCTGTCACCCCCACCCCTGCCGCCACCAGAAGCAGTCCGGCCAGCGCGCGGCGGCCCATATGACGCACGGCGCAGTAGGCCAGCAGGCAGGGAATCCACAGCCCCAGCATTACGCATAGCATCTCCGTCACCAGCGACAGCGGCGTCATGGCGAAATCGCCCAGCGGCAGCCAGTCTTCAAACGGCGTGTTCAGCAGCCAGTCCTGCAAGGTGTCGTCGATGCGCTCCAGCACCTGGCCCAGACCAAACGGCACGGCCGCCGGAAACAGCAGCGCAAACGGCCACAGCGCCAGCAGCACCAGCACGCCAGCACCGCCCTCGCCCAGCCACTGGTTGCGAAATGCACTCCAGCGCGAGAGAGCCCCCAGCCTCTCCAGCAGCGCAGCCAGCAGGGCACCGATCAAGGTGCCGCCGGCATTGAGCACCAGATCCAGATTGGACGGCACGCGGCGCGGCAGATAGATCTGCAGAAACTCCATGCACAGCGACAGCAGCGTGCCGGCAAGAAAAGCCAGTGGCACGGCCAGCCTGGGCTGGCCCGAGCGCATCAGGGCCAGCGCCAGGAAAAAGCCCAGCGGCGCATAGCCGACGATATTGGTGTTGACGTCGAACCAGGTCCAGTAAGGCGGCGGAATCCTCGCGAACAGGAACACGCTGGGATCTATGCCCTGGGCGCGCCAGCCGTCGAAGGGGAACAGGCTGGCAAAGACAATGAGCAGCCCATAAACCAGCGCCAGCGGCCAGGCCGAGGTATGGCGCATGGAAATCACCGGCACCGCGGAATCGGACACAGTCGCCTCCTACTCTCAGCGCAAGATTCAGAAGGGCTTGACCACCACCAGAATCACGGCAGCGATCAGCAGCAGCACCGGCACTTCGTTATAGAAACGGAACCAGCGATGGCTTTTATGACAGGTGTTGTCCGCCAGCTTGCGCAGCAGCACGGCACAGCTGTGGTGGTAGCCGATGACCAGCAGCACCACGGCCAGCTTGGCATGCAGCCAGCCGCCCGCGAAGCCCCAGCCCAGCCACAGCCACAGGCCCAGTCCCAGCGCGGGCACGGCCAGCATGGTGGTGAAGCGCAGCAGCTTGCGCGCCATCAGCAGCAGGCGCTCGCGTTCGGCCACCGAGCCCGGCGTGACCATGGCGATGTTGACAAAGATGCGCGGCAGGTAGAACAGACCAGCAAACCAGCTGGCGACAAAAACGATGTGAAAGGCTTTGACCCATAGCATGGAGCCAGTGTAAAGGCCTGCGCTGCGCCACAGCCGCTGCGCGCCGCGTCTTTACCTCGGAGCTCGGGCCCAGTCGCGCCGGCCGTCATGGAATAGTCACGCAGCTGCAAGCCAAGCCATGACGAATGGGGCACAATTTTCCCCATGCATTTGTCCAGCCCTACTCCTTTTCCCCAGAACCGTCCGCGCCGCCTGCGCCGCGATGCTTTCACCCGCAATCTGGTGCGCGAGAGCGTGCTGACGCCGCACGACTTCATCTACCCCGTGTTCGTGCATGAAGGTCAGAACAAGCGCGAGGCCGTGCCCTCCATGCCCGGCGTGGACCGCCTGAGCCTGGACCTGCTGCTGCCCGTGGCCGAGGAATGCGTGAAGCTGGAGATTCCCTACCTGGCGCTGTTCCCCGCCATCGAATCCAGCCTCAAGACCCCCGACGGCAAGGAAGCCCTGAACCCCGACGGCCTGATCCCGCGCGTGGTGCGCGCGCTGAAAAAGGAATTCCCCCAGCTGGGTGTGATGACCGACGTGGCCCTGGACCCCTACACCAGCCACGGCCAGGACGGCATCCTCGACGAGAGCGGCTACATCATCAACGATGACACCGTGGAAGTGCTGGTCGGCCAGGCCCTGACCCATGCCGAAGCCGGTGTGGACATGGTGGCCCCCAGCGACATGATGGACGGTCGCATCGGCGCCATCCGCGAGGCCCTGGAGTTGCAAGGCCATATTCACACCCGCATCATGGCCTATAGCGCCAAGTACGCCAGCGCTTTTTACGGCCCCTTCCGCGACGCCGTGGGCACACGCGGCGCCCTGGGCAAGGCCGACAAGAATGTCTACCAGATGGACCCTGCCAACACCGACGAAGCCCTGCGCGAGGTGGCTCAGGACATCGCCGAAGGCGCGGACATGGTCATGGTCAAGCCCGGCATGCCGTATCTGGACGTGGTGCGCCGCGTCAAGGACGAGTTCAAGGTGCCGACCTTCGCCTACCAGGTGTCCGGCGAATACGCCATGCTCAAGGCTGCAGCCGCCAACGGCTGGCTCGATCACGATGCCGTGATGATGGAAGCCCTGCTGGCTTTCAAGCGCGCGGGCGCCGACGGCATCCTGACCTACTTTGCCATCGATGCCGCCAAGAAGCTGCGCGGACTGTAACAAAATTGATAGCTGTCAGCGCAGGTCATGCTTGCGCCTGAGAGCATTTCAGGCATGATCTGACGGCCCGTGCAGCTTGCATGGGCCGTTTTTACATCTGCTTTTTGCACTGACATCGAGACTGCCTATTCCCATGCGCGTGCTGCATATCTCTCCCCTCTATGCCCAGCCTGTTGACGGACTGCCAACGCAGGCGGCAACAACGGGGTTTTACTGGGTCTCCTGCACACGCTCGGAACTGGAGGCTCAACTGCCGTCCATTCAGACCATGCTGACCAGGCTGGGCGGCTCCGCGCTCGTGGACCTGCATGTCTCCGACCTGTTGAATCCGGCAATCCCTTCCAATTACGACTACACCTCGGTGTACGACGTGCTGGTGTTCCGGCGCCTGGCCAACGCCCATCTGCCGCCGCTCAGCGGCAACCACGCCTCGCCCGCGTCAGCCGCGGCCTCACCGCCAGGCCTGCCTGCAGTGATGACAGGCACCGGCAGTGCGGCATCCAGCGCCCCGCCTCCATCGCACAACCCGGCCCACAGCGGCCAGCGCGAAGCGCCGGTGCTGCAACGCGTGGAAACCCAGCCCGTGGGCTTTGCGCTGTATGACCAGATCCTGCTGTCCGTGCATCCCGACGGCTGCTTTGTACTGGAAAACTTCTGGCAGCGCCTGATTTCCGGCCCCGCCAAGACTGACGGTCGCCAGGTCAGCAGCAAGATGCCCGTGGAGCCTGCGGACCTGATGCTGCGCATGGTCAACGGCATGGTGGACGGCTATCTGGATCTGCGCCGTACGCTGACGCGCCAGATCGATCACTGGCAGATGGCACTGCTCAAGCCCAACAAACGCTTCAGCAACTGGGCCAGCGTGCTCGATGTACGCCTGGCGCTGCACCAGCTGGATGAAATCTGCGAAGACCAGCGCGCCGCCGTGCAGGACTGGACCGAGGCACTGGAGGGCTGGCCGCCAGAGCACACCCCCGCGCGCCAACATGAACGCGAACTGCTGCGCGTGCGCTCGCGCGACGTGCTCGAACATATAGAGCGTGTGACCCACCATATTCACCGCATGGAGCAAAGCGCCGAGACCGCTGTGCAGATGCACTTTTCGGCGCAGAGCAACCGCGCCAACGACATCATGCGCACGCTGACCACGGTGACGGCCATCTTTCTGCCGCTGAACCTGATTGCTGGCATCTTCGGCATGAACTTCGAGTTCATCCCCTTCGTTCACAAAAAGGACGGCTTCATCTGGGCCCTGGTGGCCATGGTGATCATCACCGTGGTGCTGGTGGCCTATTTCTGGCGCCGCCGCTATCTGGAAAGCGAAGAAAAAGAATGACCCCCTGAGGCGCTTCCGCGCCTTCCCCCAAGGGGGACGACATCCTCGCTGCGCGGCGGCGCTTGCTTGATGTCTCTGATGGGGGACCGCCCAGCGGCAACGGACTTTAGATAAAAACAGTTGCTTGCGCTTATATATCAAGCACAAGCAGCTATGGTTTTTTATATCAACCCAGATGCTGGGCGAAGAAGGCCAGAGTGCGCTCACCTGCCAACGCTGCAGCGGCTTCGTTGTAGGAGCCGCGCTGGTCGCAGTTGAAGCCATGGTCGGCTTCATAGACATGGACTTCCACCTTGGACTGGGCCTTCTTGAAGGCTTCGACGGACTCCAGCGAGATGTAGTGATCCTTGCTGCCGAAATGGGCCAGCACCGGGCACAGCGCCAGACGGCTGGCTTCCAGTTCGCCCGTCATGCCGCCGCCGTAGTAGCAGACTGCAGCCGAGACGCTGGCCAGATTGCAGGCCGAGCGCCAGGTCATGAGGCCGCCCCAGCAAAAGCCCACCACGCCGATCTTGCCGCCAGGCACCAGAGTCGCCGCATGGGCCACGGCCGCTTCCACATCGCGAAGCGCGCCAGGCTCGGGCAGGGCTTCCACTGCGGTCTTGAGCGCAAAGCCGGCCTTCATGTCTTCTTCGCTATAACCCAGCTCCACATCGGGCTTGACGCGGGCAAACATGGCGGGCGCCACGGCCACATAGCCCTGGGCTGCGTAGCGGTCTGCCACGGAGCGGATATGCGAATTCACGCCGAAGATCTCCTGCAGTACCACGATGGCACCGCGTGCCTGGCCCTCGGGCATGGCCACATAAGCCGGGGTTTTTGCGCCATCCACGGCTGTCAGTTCAACAAAGCTGCCCATTGCGAAGCTCCTTAACATGGTTCAAAAGGGAAATCCGCGACGCGGCCGCCAGCAATGCTGTAATGGCTGATGCCGCGTCGATGATTCGGCCATTTTTTCACAGGAGTGTTGATGCAAGCTATCTCAGCCCCACAAAAGGCCGGCAGTCGCAAGAAGCCCCCCATGCCAGGAGGCGAGCTGTAATGGATATCAAGCCGCTGATCACCCTGGTCGCCATCATCAACCCGCTGGCCATCGTCCCGTTCTTCATCCACTACACGGCCGGCTTCGACGCCGAGCAGCGCTGGCAGACGATTCGCACCGCCGCCTTTGCCGCCTTCTGCGTGATTGCGGTCTGCGCCCTGCTGGGACTGCAGATTCTGCAGTTCTTCAATATCTCGCTGCAAAGCTTTCAAGTCGGCGGCGGCCTGCTGCTGCTGATCAGCGCGATGAACATGCTCAACGCCCGCCCCGCCGAAGACCGCCCCAACAATGCCACGCTGGCAGCCGGCGTCGAGAAGGCCGCCGAGGGCAACAGCATTGCCGTCGTGCCGCTGACCATTCCGCTGCTGACCGGGCCTGCCGCCATGTCCACCGTGGTGATCTATGCCGATCAGGCGCGCACCATCTGGCAGCATGTGGCACTGGTCGGTTATGGCGTGGTGGTGGCCGCTGCCATCATGGTCTGCTTTTCATTGGCCCACCCGATTGCCCGTGTGCTGGGCAAGACCGGCATCAATGTGATGACCCGGCTCATGGGCCTGATTCTGGCAGCGCTGGCCATCGAGGTGATGGCGGGAGGCCTGATCAAGATCTTCCCCATCCTGGCCTCGCCGGCAATATATCCTTGACCCCCTGAGCGGCTGCGCCGCTTCCCCCAAGGGGGACGGCAGCTTCGCTGCGCGGCGGCTCTTGCTCGCTGTCTCTCGCCTTATCGCGTGCCAGTTTCAGGCAGTTACCACTTCCATTTTTTCAGCTTCACCACAGGCACCACCACAGCCGGTGATCGGCTCTGCAGGCAAAGCCTCGGGCACCAGCACCGCGCCGGTCACCGGGTCAAAGCCCGCGCGGCGCATGTGCAGGGCCAGGGCGGCATCCATGTTCTGCGCATGGTGGCTGAACCACGGACCCAGCTCGGCCGCCATATGGCGGATCGTGGCCAGATCGCCCTGCCCGCCCTTGACCGCCCCCTCGCGCAGCACGGCCAGCACCACCTTGTGCTGCTGGCTGTGGCAGTTGCCCGTGGCAAAGCCCGTGGTCTGCATCCAGCGGTCTTCCTGATCGAAGTGCTGCTGGGTATGGGCAATCAGCTCGTCCCAGAGCGCGCACAGCTGCTCGTCGCCCGCAGCTTCCACCTGGGCCAGCAGGGTGACGAACTCTTCATGCACCGCGTCCATGACGGGAAAATCCAGGATGAGAGCGGCATTCCATTCGAGGCTGGCCATGGCAGTTCCTTGTGCGAGGTTGAGGAACTGGCAGCTTAAGAACAAGGCCCGGCCCGGCCATTGACCCACATCAGCAAAGCAGCTGCCCGCGAGTAAGCAGGACTTGCCCGGAATCAACAAAGCCCTGCATGGCAGGGCTTTGGGAGCGGAAATGCCTGGGACTGGTCGGGCCCTAGCGCCCGTAACCCTGCAACCAGCGGCTGAGCTGGGCAGCCGCCTCGTCCACGGCGCGTGCCATGGCCTGGGCACCGCCGGCTGCGTCGGCCGAGGCCGCCGGAACTTCGACCGTGAACACCTTCTGGCCCAGCAACTGGTTGCCTGCACTCTCGCCGGCACCGATCAGGCTGGCGCTCAGGCGCAGCAACGCACGGCTGTTGCTGGCGTTGTCGAAGACCTGGCTGAACTCGTCCACCGTCACGCGCAGCTGCGCAATCGAGCGCTTGTCGGCCTGCAGGGGGCGGACATTATCCTTGCCCGAAAGCACGGGGCGCTCCAGCCCCAGGCGCATGCGCAGGCGCTGCTCCACCATCTGAGCGGGAGGCAGGCTCCAGCGCGCGTTCTGGTAGGCACGCAGTTGCTGGCTGTCGCTGTAGTTCAGACGGTAGAACATGGCCGTCAGGCCCTCGGGCAACCCCGGCGCCTGGACTTCGGCCAGCACCAGCGGTACCGGCGCCACGGAGGGTGCGGCCGCATTCGCGGCCGGCACTGCCAGGTCGGCCATGCCCAGGTCATATCGCACCGGTTGCGTGGGTGCCGTGGGCAGGCCCGAGCAGGCGGCGAGCGCCAGTACCAGGGAAGAAGCGCCCAGCAATCGCCATGCTCCGCGGCCGGTGAGTGAAATCTTTGTGTCTGCCATATTGATTCCTTTGGGACTTAGGCCAGTCAGAATGAGTAGCAGGCATTTCCATCGAAAAGCTGCCTGCCCGATCCGAATTGGCGCAAGTCGTGTCCTTGTTGCTTCTTCACTTGGCCGGAGCCACGAAACCGGGCTCGCCGGGGCCTGGCAAGCCCATTCCCTGGCCGTAGATGACGGATTGCGGGTTGTCATTGAAGCGGCCCGCGGCCGCGCCCATGCTGCGCGCGGCGCGCGAGACATCGTCGGCCGCGCCGTTCATGCGCGGCAAGGTGCTGCGCCCCAGCGACTCGGCCGCCTGCGACAGGGCCTGCGTGCCCTCGGCAATCTGCTGCAGCGGGCCATCGGGGGCATTGACCTTGCGCACGGTCTGCTGCAGATCGGTCGCCACGCCCGTGGCGGCATTGCCGGCCTTGGTAAGGGACTGCAGGGTCTGGTGCGCATCTGCCGTGATCTGTGGAAAGTCCTTGGCCGTCTTGTTCATGGTCTCGGCCAGATCCTTGATCCCGCCGGATGCGGCAGCGATATTGTCGAGCGCCACGCTCACCCGCCTCTGGTTGTCCTCACCCAGCATGGAATTGAGGCGGCGTGAAATTTCGTCAACCCGCTCCAGCAGCACCGGCCCCTGGTCGGCCAGCATGTTCAGCGGCGATGACTTCATGGGCAAGCGCGGCAGGCCGCTGGGCCCGGGCTTGAGCGGTTGCGAAGACTTGCTGTCATCGTCGAGCTGGATATGGGCCAGCCCCGTCACTCCCTGATAGCCGAGCTGGGCGTAGGTGGCCGGCGTGACCGGCGTGTCCTCGCCCACGGCAATGCGAATCAGCACATTGCCGGAAATCTGCGGATCAAAACCGATGCGCACCACCTTGCCCACGGGCACGCCCTTGTAGCGCACCGTGGCCTGGGGCTGCAGGCCGCTGACTCCGTCCTTGGTGGACATTTCATAGAGCTGGTATTCGCGGTTGTCGCGCGTCAGCCAGACGGCCAGCCCTGCCAGCAGGGTCGCCACCACCAGCACGAAGATGCCGGCAGCCATGGCATGGGACTTGTTTTCCATCAGCTTTCCTCTGCGGCCACGCCGCCTTGCACCGGGGCCATGGCACGGCGGCCACGCTCTCCCTGGAAGAAATGTTCAATAAACGGGTGCTTGATCCGGGCCACGTCGCGCGGAGCCCCGGTGAACAGCACTTTTTTCTCGGCCAGCACGGCCACTCGTGTGGACAGCGCGAACAGCGTATCCAGATCGTGGGTGACCATGATCACGGTCAGGCCCAGCTCTGCATGAATATCGCGCAGCAGTTCGCAGAACTCGTCCGAGCCCTTGGGGTCCAGCCCCGCTGTGGGTTCGTCGAGCAGCAGCAGCGGCGGATCCATCATCAGCGCGCGCGCCAGCGCCACACGCTTGATCATGCCGCCCGACAGGTCCGCAGGCATGCGCGAGGCATGCTCGGGCTTGAGGCCCACCATCTGCAGCTTGACCATGGCCGCATCGCGCACCACGGCATCGGGCAAGGTGCCCTGCTCACGCAGCGCAAACGCGATGTTGTCGAGCACGTTGAAGGCCGAATACAGCGCCCCCTGCTGGAACAGCATGCCCACCTGACTCGCCGCCAGCTCGCCGCTGATAACTTCGCGCGAGGGCCGGCCATCCACGGTCACCGTGCCGCGCGATGGCGAAAGCAGCCCCAGTATCTGGCGCAGCAGCACCGTCTTGCCCGTGCCGGAGCCGCCCACCAGGGCCAGAATCTCGCCCGGGTAGACATCGAAGTTCAAGTCCTGGTGCACGGCAAAGCGCGACTCGCCCTCGCCGAACTCGGTCCACAGGTCCACTGCCTGCACCAGGGGCTTCACATCCTGCGGCGGCGCGTAATCGCCCACGGCACCCTCGATACGGCGGTTGTGCATCACCTCTGTCATTGGCGTGCCCCCCGCTGCACGAGGCTTGCGCGACCCAAGCCAGAAACGCCGAGCAAGGGCCGCCCCGCAGCGAAGGTGTCGTCCCCTTGGGGGGAAGCGGCGAAGCCGCACAGGGGGTAGTTCATCCTAAAAGCCCACGTTTCTGAAGAGGATGGCAAAGATGGCATCCACGATGATGACCATGGTGATGGATGACACCACCGCCGCCGTGGTGCCGCGACCCAGGCTCTGGGTATTGGGCTCTACCTTCAGGCCCCAATGGCAGCCGATCAAGGCAATCAGCACGCCAAACACCACAGACTTGCCCATGGCCAGCACCAGATTGCCGACCTTCACGGCCGCAGGCAGGCTTTGCACGAAATAGGAGGGCGTGATGTCCATGGTCAGGTCCGCCGCGACCATGCCGCCAGCCAGTGCCGCAAGAATGGTCCACAGCGCCACCAGCGGCATGGACACGGCCAGCGCCAGCGCACGCGGCAGCACCAGCCGGTAACCCTGGGAAATGCCCATGACCTGCATGGCGTCGAGCTCCTCGGTCACGCGCATCACGCCGATCTGCGCCGTGATGGCCGAGCCGCTGCGCCCCGCCACCAGAATCGCCGCCAGCAGCGGCCCGAGCTCGCGGATCAGCGAAATGCCAAGAATGTTGACAATAAAGGATTCGGCCCCGAACTGACGCAGCTGCAGCGCCATCAGATAGGCCAGCACCACGCCGATCAGAAAGCCGACCAGCGCCGTGATCGGCAAGGCTGTCGCTCCCGTTGCATAGAGATGGCCCGAAATATCGCGCCAGGGGCCGCGAAGCGGGTTGCGCAGCAGGCGCAGGCAGTCCAGCAGCAACTGGCCGACCAGCTGGATCAAGTTGGAAAAGTGCCCGCAGGCATCGATCACCATCTGACCCAGCCGATTGACCTCGCACATCCATCCCGAGGGCTCGGGCTTGGACTCGGGCACTTCGCTGAACCTGGCCACACGCTCCAGCATGGAGCGCTGGGTCTTGGTCGTCAGCAGTTGGGCCGGCCAGGCCTTGCCCCATTGCTCCCACAGCAACTGGGCACCGATATGGTCGAACCAGACCATTTGCTGCAAATCCCAGGCCGCGCCCTTGGGCACGGCCCTGATCTGCGGCGCCAGCCGACGCCAGATATGGCGGTCGCCCAGCTCGGCGGCACTCCAGCGGCCCGCAGGCACGGCCCATTGCTGACCTTCGCGGGACTGCAGCGGGCATTGAGGTAGTTGGTCTGAGCTGGGCAAAGAAAAGCTTCCTAGGACATGGGGGAGACGGGCTGACCGCAGGGGCCAGCATAACGCGCCAAGCGAGGAGCATGCCAAACGCAGCACGTAGGCCGCTGCCGCATGCCACGCAATGATAGCGTTGCAATTTTTATCAAAAATCCGCGAAAGTCAAAACCAGCACTGCGCCGACAGCTTCCAAAACAGGAGTATGCGAGCGCTTTCCCTATCGACACCCGCAAGCTCATCACACCTAATGAACCAGCCTTTTTGCCCATGACTGCCTGATGCTCTGGCCTCTGCGCCTAGCTGTACCGGCCTTTTGATCTGCCCATGAGTGATACCCAGTTCGACTACATCGTCATCGGCGGCGGCACAGCAGGTTCGCTGCTGTGCAACCGTCTCACCCGCAACAAGAATCACCGGATTCTGCTGATCGAAGCCGGCGGCAAGGATGACTACCACTGGATCCACATCCCCGTCGGCTATCTCTATTGCATAGGCAACCCGCGCACCGACTGGCTCTATCAGACCGAGCCCGACCCCGGCCTCAACGGTCGCAGCCTGCGCTATCCGCGCGGCAAGACACTGGGCGGCTGCTCCAGCATCAACGGCATGATCTATATGCGCGGCCAGGCCCGCGACTATGAGCAATGGGCCGAGCTCACCGGCGACGACACCTGGCGCTGGGAGCAGGTCCTGCCGGCTTTCAAACAGCATGAAGACCATTGGCGTCTCGACGCCGGCGGCAGCGCCAGCGAAGAGTTCATGCGCCTGCACGGCAGCAAGAGCACCGGCGGCAGCGGCGAGTGGCGCGTGGAGAAGCAACGTCTGCGCTGGGACATACTCGACGCCTTTGCCCAGGCCGCGCAGCAGGCCGGCATCCCGGCCACCGACGACTTCAACCGCGGCTGCAACGAGGGCGTAGGCTACTTCGAGGTCAATCAGAAATCGGGCCTGCGCTGGAACACCGCCAAGGCCTTTCTGCGCCCCACCTGCTATGGCCGACCCAACTTCGAGATGTGGACCCGCGCCCAGGTGCGCCGGCTGATTCTGGAAGATCTGCCGGACGGCAGCCAGCGCTGCACCGGCGCCGAAGTCTGGACCGGAGAGGAGATGGTGACTGTGCAGGCCGGGCGCGAGGTGCTGCTCTGCGCGGGTGCGGTCAACTCGCCGCATATCCTGCAGCTGTCGGGCATAGGCCCCGGCGAATTGCTGCAGCGCCATGGGATGGCTGTGCGCCGCGATCTGCCCGGCGTGGGCGCCAATCTGCAGGACCATTTACAAATCCGCTCCGTCTACAAGGTGCAGAACGCCCAGACGCTCAACACCATGGCCGGCAGTCTCTGGGGCAAGGCGGCCATCGCCCTGGAATACGCACTCAAGCGCAGCGGCCCCATGAGCATGGCGCCTTCGCAACTCGGTGCCTTTACACGCAGCAATCCGGCATTGGCCCACCCCAATCTGGAATATCACGTGCAACCGCTGTCGCTGGATGCCTTTGGCGAGCCGCTGCACGACTTTGCCGCCTTCACCGCCAGCGTCTGCAACCTCAACCCCAGCAGCCGCGGCACGGTGCAACTGCAAAGCGCGGATTTCCGCCAGGCTCCGGCCATCGCACCCCATTACCTCTCCACGCAAGAAGACCGGCAGGTGGCGGCAGACAGCCTGCGCGTCACGCGGCGCATCGTCAGCCAGCCGGCGCTTGCGCGCTTCCAACCCGAAGAGTTCAAGCCCGGTGCTCAATACCAGAGCGACGAGGAGTTGGCGCGTCTGGCCGGTGATATCGCCACCACCATCTTCCACCCCGTGGGCACGACCAAGATGGGACGCGCCGACGACCCGATGGCAGTCCTGGACAGCCGTTTCAAGGTGCGAGGCGTGCAGGGTCTGCGCGTGGTCGATGCCGGCGCCATGCCCACCATCACCAGCGGCAATACCAACAGCCCGACGCTGATGATGGCCGAGAAGGCGGCGCAGTGGATTCGTGACGCGACCTGAAAAACGGCCGCTCGAAAGCCGAGCGATTCACTGCGACAAGCCCGTCAGCGCCCGAAATTCGCTCTGGAGCGCAAAGTCTGTACTAGCGAAAGAATCCCGCGCGGCATCATTCCCCATGAAGCAAAGTCCTCAGAGATCTTTTGCTTATAAGCATATGACGCTATTGTTTTTGAAATATCTCAAAACTCACAAGGATGTCACGAAACTTTCTGATTCATTTGTCAGACGTTTTTGATATAACCCAAGGGAATTCCCCAATGCACCACACAGGTGCAGCCCTTACATTCTCGTCACTCTCGCTGCTCCACGAAGCAGCATGGAGGGCCGAGGAGACAACTCGACACAACCAGACCAATACATATAAAAGCATCAAAGATGCGTTCAAAAGCGCCCCACAGTGGGCGCTTTTTTTATGCCTGCGCACAAGCTTGAGGCTGCGGTGCGACAATGCCGGCGCCATCCTCGGGCATTCAAGCCCGCTCTCCCCTGGCTTCTTCATCCCGCCTCCGGCAGCGCCGCCCAGCGGCAACGCGCGTTGCTCACGGCATGCACCAATTGCAGGCATTTGCTCCATGGAATGGATTCTTGTTTCCCTCGCCTCGGCCCTGGCCGGGTTTGTTGACGCCATCGTGGGAGGCGGCGGACTGATTCTGGTGCCGGCCATGTTTGCAGCCTTTCCCACCACCACGCCTGCCACGCTGTTTGGAACCAACAAGAGTGCCGCCGTCTGGGGCACGGCCATTTCCGCCTGGCAGTACAGCAAGCGTGTGCATATCACCTGGGCCACGCTGCTACCCGCCATCGGCACGACGCTGGTGGGAGCTTTTCTCGGAGCCTGGGCTGTCACATTGATTTCGCCCGATTTTCTGCGCAAGCTGCTGCCCTTCATCCTGCTGGGCGTGCTGGGCTACACCCTGGCCAAAAAAGAGCTGGGCCGCGACCACGAGCCGCGCCTGGCAGGCCGCACCGAGATGCTGACCGCCAGCGCCATCGGCCTGCTGATCGGTTTCTACGACGGCTTCTTCGGCCCGGGCACAGGCAGCTTCTTCGTGTTCCTGTTCGTGCGCCTGCTGGGCTATGACTTCCTCAACGCCTCGGCCAGCGCCAAGCTGCTGAACCTGGCCTCCAACGCCGCGGCACTGCTGCTATTCACTCTCAAGGGCCATGTCTGGTGGCACTTTGCAATTCCGCTGGCCGTGGCCAATGTGCTGGGCAGCATGCTTGGCACCTGGATGGCCTTGCGCCACGGCACGGGCTTTGTGCGCACGATTTTCATCGGCGTGGTCAGCCTGCTGATTCTGAAGACAGGTTACGACGCTTTTCTGCGTTAAACCATTACACAGCAAGCGTTAACAGCTATCAATTTATCAAGGTGCTGTTTCGTCGTCGGACAGCACCGAGATATCTTCCACACGACGCGGCGTGCCGATCGGTGCGCCTGCCTTGCCCTGGCGCACGGCAGCGATATCAGCCTCGCTGGGATAGTTGCCCACCAGCCAGTAGTCCAGTATGCGGCGTGCGATAGGCGCGGCAGCCGCTGCACCGAAGCCAGCATTCTCCACAATCACGGCCACGGCAATCCTGGGCGCTTCGGCCGGGCCGTAGGCGATATAGAGCGAGTGGTCGCGCTGGTACTCGGCCAGACGCGCAGCGTTGTACTTTTCCTTCTGGCCCACGCTCACTGCCTGGGCCGTGCCGGTCTTGCCGCCCGACAGATAGCTGGCACTGCCGAAGACGCCACGGCCCGTGCCGCCGGTCACCACTCCGACCATGCCGCGCTTGACGGCATCGACATTGCTCTGCTTGTAGCCCAGATTGACGGGTGCCGGCTGAACAATGGCCGTGCGCGTACCGGTGACGGAGTCGATCAGCTCCTTGCCCACATGGGGCGTGAAGCTCATGCCGTTGTTGACCAGCGTGGCCAGCGCATGCGAGAGCTGGAGGATGGTGAAGTTGTTGTAGCCCTGGCCGATACCCAGAGAAATCGTCTCGCCTGCAAACCATTGCTGCTGGGCTGCGCGCTTGTAGGTCTTGCGCTTCCACTCCTTGCTGGGCAGCACGCCGCGCACCTCGCCGGGCAGGTCGATGCCGGTGATCTGACCAAAGCCCAGCGGCTTCATGAAGTCGTGGATCGCATCCACGCCCATCTCGTTGGCCAGCGTGTAGAAATAGACGTTGCTGGAATGCTGGATGGCGCGCGCCAGATCCACCGGGCCCAGCGCATGGCCGGAACGGAAGGTGTGGCCGCCGAAAGTCCAGGAGCCACCGTCCTGGATCACCGTGCCCGGCGTGCGCTTGCCGGTCTCTATGCCCGCCAGGCCCATAAAGGGCTTGTAGGTCGAGCCCACGGGATAGGTGCCGCGCATGGAACGGTTGAGCAAAGGGCGGTCCAGCGATTCGTTGAGTGCCTTCCAGCTTTCCTGGTCGATGCCGTCGACAAAGAGATTGGGGTCGTAGGTCGGCTTGCTGACCATGGCCAGCACCTCGCCGTTGCGCGGATCCATGGCGATGGCCACGCCGCGGCGGTTGCCGTAGAGGTCTTCCACCATCTTCTGCAGCTTGATGTCCACCGATAGCTGCAGGCTGTGTCCCGGCGTGGCAGGGCGACTGCCCAGGCGGCGCACGGCATGGCCGCCAGCCGAGGTTTCCATTTCCTCCCAGCCGGTCTGACCGTGCAGCTGCAACTCATAGCTCTTTTCGGCCCCCAGCTTGCCCATGACCTCGGTGCCACGGTAGTTGGCCGCATCGTCGGAGTCGTCGATCTCTTCTTTTTCTCTTTGGTTGATACGACCGATGTATCCGATCAAATGGCTGCCGGTTTCCTTGAGCGGGTAGGTGCGGAACAGGCGGGCCTTGATATCCACGCCCGGAAAGCGATAACGCTGAGCCGCGAATTTGGCGACTTCCTCATCCGTCAGGCGCGAGCGGATCGGAATCGACTCAAAGCTCTTGGAGTCATCCATGAGCCGCTTGAACTTGCGGCGGTCGCGCGGCGTGATCTCTATGACCCCGGACAGCCCTTCGATGGTCTCGTCCAGATCCTCGACCTTGGAGCGTGTGATCTCCAGCGTATAGGCCGAGTAATTGGTCGCCAGCACCACGCCGTTGCGGTCCAGGATCTGGCCCCGGTTGGGCACGATGGGCACCACCGCCGTGCGATTGCTCTCGGCCCGCTCGGCAAATTCCTCATGGCGCTCGACCTGCAGCACCAGCAGACGCCAGACCAGCAGACAGAACGCCAGGAACACCACGCAGCCCATGACGACTGCACGCATCCGGAAGCGCTGCAGCTCGACTTCAGTGTTGCGAATCTCCATCATGCGCAGGCTCCCCGCACGCCAAGCCAGTGACTGCAAGCAAGGGCCGCCCCGCAGCGAGGCAGTCGTCCCCCCCCCGCGAAGCGAGAGGGGGAAAGGCGCGCAGCGACTCAAGGGGGCTTTCATCTACAGAGGCCGGTTTTCATCGCTGTCCGGCGCACGGCGCTGCGGCGCCAGCAGCAAAGCGCTGACCACAGGCCACAGCAAGGTCTCGATCACTGGAGCTATCAGAAACTCCAGCCCGGGGAAGATACCTCCCGTCGCCACACGCAGCAGAACCTGAATGCCGTGCGCCGCAGCAAACACCGGCAACAGGTGCAGGGCCTGCACAGGGCTCGAGAACCAGAGCAGGCGGCGACTCATCCAGCCCGTCACGAAAACCAGCAAGGTATAGGCCAGGGCATGCTGGCCCAGCAGCGAGGCCCGGTCCACATCCATGATCAGCCCCAGCACAAAGGCAATACCCAGGCCCACGCGCTGCGGCTGATTCAGACTCCAGAAGGCCAGCAGCAGCAGCAACATGTCCGGCAGCCAGACGATGCGGCCCAGCGGAAGCATGTTGACGGCCAGGCCTACCACCAGGGTGACGACGATGAACAGAGGATTGACCGGCAGCAACAGCTGCTGGCCGCGCGGCATGATCATGCGGGATCCTTTGCAGGCTTGGCGGCCTTGGTCCCCGCCTTCTCAACGGCGGCCTTCTCCTTTTCGGCAGCGGCCGCCTCCTTTTTGCCACGTGCCTTGGCAGCCCGGTCGGCCTTCTCGGCATCGGCCTGGGCCTGCATATTGGCGGCCTCGGGATGCTCGGTACGGCCCTGGGGCTTGAGCACCATCACATGGCGCACGCCCTGCACACGGCCCACGGGCTCGCAGTAGATGCGGGTAAAGGCCGAGTCGGCACGGCGGTCCACGGTCACCACCTTGGCCACGGGCAGGCCCGTGGGATAAAGCCCGTCAATACCGCTGGTGGTGAGCAGATCGCCCACCTGTACATCGGCGTTGCTAGGCATGAAGCGCAGCTCCAATCCGCCGGCGCGGGTCGAGGATGCATCGCCATAGGCGACGCTGCGCGCGCCAGTGCGCGGGTTGAAAACGGGAATGGCCTGATCGCGATCGATGAGCAGCGTGACCTCGGCACGCGTCGGATAGACGCGCGTGACCTGACCTATCACGCCTTTTTCATCGAGCACGGGCGAGCCCGGCGCAATATTGTCCGCCTGCCCCTTGTCGATCACCACGCGGCGCGTATAGGGGTCAGGACTGTCATAGACCACCTCGGCCACCTGCCCCGGCGTCAACGAGCGCTCACGCAACTCCAGCATGGAGCGCAGATGCTCGTTCTCCTTGATCAACTCGTCGGCCAGCTCGGCGCGCTGAGCCATGACGACCAGCTCCTTGCGCGCAGCATCCTCGCGGGCCACGGCCTGCTGCTGCACCTCGGCATAGCGGCTGGCGTTCTGATAGGCCAGCACGGGCTGGGCCACCAACCATTGCACGGGCGACAGCGCCACCGACAAGGCCGCGCGCACCGGCGTGGTGATCTTGAAGCGCGCGTCGGCCACCATCAAAAACAGCGCCAAGGCGCTGTAGAGGGCAAGCTGGGAAGTGCGCGAGGCCTGTTGCTTGAACAGTGATGGAGCGCGGTGGTCCAGGGTGTCCAGGCTCATGCGTGCTCCCGCGGCATGGCCGCATGCGCACGGCCTCCCGGATCAGAAGGAATGCAAAAAGAGAGCGCGGTATGCAGGCGTATCACGGACTCAGGCCCTGTTCATGGAAGTGGCTGCGGTACGCGCACTATGCCGCGTGCCGCAAAACACCACATTGCACAGCGATTAATCGCTGGTGAAGATGCTGCCCTGGCGATCCATGGTCTCCAGCGCCATGCCGCAACCGCGCACCACGCAGGTCAGCGGCTCCTCGGCCACCAGCACGGGCAGACCCGTCTCTTCGGCCAGCAGACGATCCAGATCGCGCAGCAGCGCACCGCCGCCGGTCAGCATCATGCCGCGCTCGGCAATGTCGGCGCCCAGCTCGGGAGGCGTCTGCTCCAGCGCATTCTTCACGGCGGAAACGATCTGATTCAGGGGGTCGGTCAGCGCTTCCAGCACTTCGTTGGAAGAGATGGTGAAGCTGCGCGGCACGCCTTCGGACAGGTTGCGGCCCTTGACTTCCAGTTCCTTGACTTCGGAGCCGGGGAAAGCCGAGCCGATCTGCTTCTTGATCAGTTCTGCCGTCGGCTCGCCGATCAGCATGCCGTAGTTGCGGCGGATATAGCTGATGATGGACTCGTCGAACTTGTCGCCACCCACGCGCACGGAGCCCTTGTAGACCATGCCGCCCAGCGAGATCACGCCCACTTCGGTCGTACCGCCGCCGATGTCCACCACCATGGAGCCGGAGGCTTCGGAAACGGGCAGGCCCGCGCCGATGCCGGCAGCCATGGGTTCTTCGATCAGGTACACGGCCGTGGCGCCCGCAGCTTCGGCAGCGTCCTTGATGGCGCGGCGCTCGACCTGGGTGGAGCCACAGGGCACGCAGATGATGATGCGGGGGCTGGGCGTCAGCACCGAGCGCGGATGCACCATCTTGATGAACTGCTTGATCATCTGCTCGGTAATCACGAAGTCGGCGATCACGCCGTCCTTCATGGGGCGAATGGCTTCGATGTTGCCGGGCACCTTGCCCAGCATGGCCTTGGCTTCGCGGCCGACAGCCTGAATCACCTTCTTGCCGTGGGGGCCGCCTTCGTGACGGATCGCAACCACCGAAGGTTCGTCCAGAACAATGCCCTTGTCTCGGGCGAAAATCAGGGTGTTAGCTGTGCCAAGGTCAATGGCAAGGTCGGTGGAGAAGTACCGACGGAAAGCTCCGAACATTCAGGGTCCTCTCAGGCACGGCTTGCGCATCGGCTGGCCGTCGCCGGGATGTAAGGTAATGGAGTCTGGGTGGTGGGCATTTTTTGCACAATGACCAGCCGAACGGAGGTATTGCGGCAAAGCCGAGATAATACCGTATCCCCTGTGAATAACTTCTACTGTCAGGGTTAGAAACACTGCTTTACACGCGGCGGCCCTGTTAAATAATTTCTATGGCATTGAACGATCAAGACATTGCGCGCATCGCCAACTTGGCCCGCCTTGAACTGTCACAAGACGAAAGTAAGCGCATGCTCGCGCAACTAAACAACTTTTTCGGCATCGTCGAAAAAATGCAGGCTGTGGATACTTCGGGCGTCAGCCCTCTGTCACATCCGGTGGCAGCCATCCAGGACGTCGCCTTACGGCTACGTGACGATTTGGTAAGTGAGGGCAATAACCGCGACGCCAACATGCAGAACGCCCCTGCAGCCGAAAAGGGTTACTTCCTCGTGCCCAAGGTCATCGAATAAACGCGCGGAACCACAAGAACATGAGCCAAACCGAACTCCACCAATTGAGCGTGGCCGAGCTGGCCGCGCAGCTGCGCGCCAAGCAGGTCTCTGCCACCGAAGCCGCCCAGCATTTCCTGGCCCGCGCCAAGCAGCACCAGAACCTGGGCGCTTTTGTCGCCATCAATGAAGATGCCACCCTGGCCCAGGCCAAGGCGGCCGACGCCCTGATCGCCGAAGGCAAGGGCGGCAAGCTGGCCGGCGTGCCCATTGCGCACAAGGACATCTTCGTCACCAAGGACTTCCCCACCACCGCCGCCAGCAAGATGCTGGAGGGCTACCAATCGCCGTTTGACGCCACCGTGGTGCGCAAGCTGGCGGAGTCCGGCGTGGTCACCCTGGGCAAGCTCAACTGCGACGAATTCGCCATGGGCGGCGCCAACGAGAACTCGGCCGTGGCCCCCGTGGGCTTTGACGCGGCACAGCCCGTGCGCAACCCCTGGAACAACGAGCGCGTGCCCGGCGGCTCCTCGGGCGGCTCGGCCGCTGCCGTGGCCGCGCGTCTGGCCCCGGCCGTGACCGGCACCGACACCGGCGGCTCCATCCGCCAGCCCGCCTCGTTCTGCGGCATCACCGGCATCAAGCCCACCTATGGCCGCGCCAGCCGCTACGGCATGATCGCCTTTGCCTCCAGCCTCGACCAGGCCGGCCCCATGGGCCGCAGTGCCGAAGATTGCGCGCTGCTGCTCTCCGAGATGTGCGGCCCCGATCTGGACCGCGACTCCACCAGCCTGGACTACCCGGCCGAGGACTTCGCTGCCCGCCTGGGTGACTCGATCGAAGACCTGCGCATCGGCGTGCCCGCCGAGTTCTTTGGTGAAGGCCTGTCCGACGATGTCCGCGCAGCCGTCGACGCAGCGCTCAAGGAATACGAAAAGCTGGGCGCCAAGCTGGTGCCCGTGAGCCTGCCGCGCACCGAACTGTCCGTGCCCGTGTACTACATCCTGGCTCCGGCCGAGGCTTCGTCCAATCTGTCGCGCTTTGACGGCGTGAAGTTCGGCCATCGCGCCGCCAAGTACGAAGACCTCAACGACATGTACAAAAAGACCCGCGCCGAAGGCTTTGGTGACGAGGTCAAGCGCCGCATCATGATCGGCGCCTATGTGCTGTCCGAAGGCTATTACGATGCCTACTACCTGCAGGCACAGAAGATCCGCCGCATGATTGCCGACGACTTCCAGGCCGCCTTCAAGGACTGCGACGTCATCGCCGGCGCGGCCGCGCCGACGACGGCCTGGGCCATTGGCGGCAAGGCCGATCCGGTCAGCAACTACCTGGCAGACATCTTCACCCTGCCCGCATCGCTGGCCGGCCTGCCCGGTCTCAGCCTGCCCGCAGGCTTCGGCGACGGCGGCATGCCCGTGGGCCTGCAGCTGATTGGCAACTACTTCAGCGAAGCCAAACTGCTGAACGCGGCCCACCGCTTCCAGCAAGCGACAGACTTCCACCTGAAGAGCCCCGCCGGCATTTAAATGAAACACCCCCTGAGTCGCTTCGCGCCTTCCCCCTCAAGGGGGACGACAGCCTCGCTGCGGGGCGGCCCTTGCTCGCTGTCCCTGGATCGGGCCGCGCCGGTTTCATGCGCGGCGCCATGGATACAGCCCACTTTTTGAAGCAAGAACATGACTGTGAAACTAATCAATGGCTACGAAGTCGTCATCGGCTTCGAAACCCACACCCAGCTGGCGACCAACAGCAAGATCTTCAGCCGTGCCAGCACCGCCTTCGGCGCCGAGCCCAACACCCAGGCCAGCGCCGTGGACCTGGCCCTGCCCGGCACGCTGCCGGTGATGAACAAGAAGGCCGTGGAATGCGCAATCAAGCTCGGCCTGTCGCTGGGCTCGACGATTGCGCCGCGTTCCATCTTCGCGCGCAAGAACTACTTCTACCCCGACCTGCCCAAGGGCTACCAGATCTCCCAGTTCGAGATCCCCGTGGTGCAAGGCGGTGAAGTCAGCTTCTATCTGGAAGAAGGCAAGAACAACGTCCTCAAGACCGTGCGCCTGGTGCGCGCCCACCTGGAGGAAGATGCCGGCAAGTCCGTGCACGACGAGTTCATCGGCCAGTCCGGCATCGATTTGAACCGCGCCGGCACGCCGCTGCTGGAAATCGTGACTGAGCCCGATATCCGCTCCACCGCCGAAGCCGTAGCCTACGCCAAGGAGCTGCACAAGATCGTCACCTGGATCGGCATCTGCGACGGCAATATGCAGGAAGGTTCGTTCCGCTGCGACGCCAACGTCTCCGTGCGCAAGCCCGGCCAGCCGCTGGGCACCCGCCGCGAGATCAAGAACCTGAACTCGTTCAGGAATATGCAGATCGCCATCGACTACGAAATCCTCTGGCAGATCGAGCAGATCGAGGACGGCCACAAGATCCAGCAGGCGACCGTGCTGTTCAACCCCGACACGGGCGAGACCCGCGCCATGCGCACCAAGGAAGACGCGGCCGACTACCGCTACTTCCCCGACCCCGACCTGCCTCCGCTGGTCGTGGCGCCCGAATGGGTGGAGCAGGTCAAGGCCGAGATGCCCGAGCTGCCCCGCGCCATGGCCGCGCGCTTTGTCGAGCAATACAGCCTGCCCGAGTACGACGCCACCACGCTGACGCAAAGCCAGGCCATGGCCGCCTACTTTGAAGCCGCCGCCAAGACCTGCGGCCAGCCCAAGCTGGCGTCCAACTGGGTCATGGGCGAGATCTCGCGCCGCCTGAACATGGAAGAGATCGGCATGGACCAGGTCAAGGTCAGCGCCGAGCAGCTGGGCACCCTGATCGCCCGTATCCACGGCAATGTCATCAGCAACAACTCGGCCAAGCAGGTGTTTGAAGCCCTGTGGACCGGTGAAGGCTCCGATGTGGACGCCATCATCGAAGCCAAGGACCTCAAGCAGTCCAACGACACCGGCGCACTGGAAGCCATCATCAACGAGGTGATTGCTGCCAACCCTGCCAACGTGGAGCAATACCGCGCCGGCAAGGACAAGGCCTTCAACGCCCTGGTCGGTCAGGTCATGAAGGCGTCCAAGGGCAAGGCCAACCCCGGCCAGGTCAATGAGCTGCTCAAGGCCAAGCTGGCCTAACTCTGTTACAAGCACGTCCCTCAAGGCGTGCCTCTGCCCCCAGATAATGGGAGCACGCTCCAGGGCCGCAGGCAGCATATGCCTGCGGCCTTATTACTTGCAGCTCATCCCAGTCCTCGGTCCCCATGCCCTGTGGCGCCTGCCCAGGAAAAAATCAGTGATCTTCTCGAACGCCTCACTCATCGAATCCGAAAAAGAGCGCAACCTCTGCAGCAAGTTTTTTGCCGGTTACTTTTTCAACGAATTCACGGCCGGCTATGCCAAGCGCATCGTCCAGTTCAACCGCTACATCCAGGAAGTCACGGGCCGCGAAGACCTGGGCATTCAAAGCCCCCATATCTCGTTTGACACCCACGCCTACCTGTGCCACGAACGCCTGCGCAGCAAGCTGGCCGATGTGCTCATCTCAGACCCTGCGCGCCAGGTCTTTCTGTTCATCGAGACCAAATACCTGAGCAACTGGACTTACGCCGCCGATGTGGCCAAAGGGCTGGAGCGCCTGGACAAGGTCTTCGACGCCGACAAGAAGCCCCATCTGGCGGACGCATGCCAGCATTACTTTGTGCTGACCTCGCGCCGCAAGGAAGAAGCCGCAGGCCGCCCGGTGCAGCACTACGCCCCGGTGAATGGACCTATCTATGTTCCCACCCCTGCGAGGCACGCAGAAGCTGTGGCCGAGGGCGATGGCCCTGAGTCTGCAAAGGCTTCTTTCACCAGCCTGCTGTACTGGGAGGATTTGGCGCAGATGTGCGACCGCTCGGAAGTGCGCCAGTACATGGAGGCGCGGTTGAAGTTGTGCGTGAGCAGTTCGCGAAATCAGCATAAGGCGGGGTATTTTTTGCCGGGGGCGTGATAGTTAGGTGTCTGCTCCCCTCGCAGGCGCAGCCGAAGGAACGGGGGCAGTAGGGGCTGGCTCTTTGCCTACTTTCTGGTGGTCCGGCATACCGGTAGCAGAAAGTAGGTCGGCATGGCGGGCTGAGGCCCGCCCACTGTCCACTAATCAGGCATGTCGCTAAAACAGAGGCTTCAAACCAAATGGGCCTCCAACCCGATCACCTCAGGCACTGACAGCTATTAAAAAAGCATTGCTTTGTCGCCAGCGACAGAGGCCGGGATTTCGCCCCGGCTGGCGACTCACTTTCTTGCTTGTGCAAGAAAGTGAGCAAAGAACACAAACCCGACTGTCTGCGTCCCTGCGCTTCGCTCCGGGCAAACCTGCGTCACGCCATTCAGACTGCGGTGCCGCCCAACTCGCTGCGCGCTTGCAGCGCTTCGCTCAAACAAGCGGCGGCAGGTCAGAGCACGATGCAACGCTGTCCTGCGGCAGCGTTGCCCACAGCCTGAACCGCGTGCCGCAGGCGCTGACACACGGGTGGAAGCGGGTGCGGACGGCCTGCGAGAGTTATGACGAAATTGGCTTCTTTCGCTTATCTGTATTGCGGTAGCAGCTATTAATTTTCCAAAGAAGCTATCCCGTATCCAGTATTGCCCCTTGTGCCCACGCCTGCGACGGCAAGTTCTTGAGGCTGACAGTTGCACCGCAGAGTGCAACTGCATCGTCATCACTTTTACGGCAACCTGTTTGAGCGAAGCGCTGCAAGCGCGCAGTGAGTTTTGCCGCACAGCCCCAAGAGCTTGACGGCGCAGGTTGCCCCATAGCGAAGTGAAACGCAGCGAAGGGGTCGTTGGCAGCAGGGGCCGGCTCTTTGCCCAAAAAGCAGGCATGCAGACAGCTCCGTCATCCAGAAGAAGGGCTGAAGTCGAATTACGAGCCAAACCAGCCCCAAGCACAGACAACACCAGCACCAACCGCTATCAATTCCTCAAACCACCGCTTACATAAAGCCGAGGTAAAGCGCACACCAAACCCACACAAATCTGCGCACAATCCGGCGCAAACCTCATACTTTTGCGCTCCATGCTCTCAAAGCTGCTCAAGCCCCTGCTCTGGCTGCTGGCCCTGTGCCTGGCGGTCTATATCTGTATCTGCAGCTATATGTTTGCGCAGCAGCGCCAGATGATTTTTCCGGGCGGCGGCACGCAGGTGGCGGCCGAGAGCACCGATTTCTCGCTGCAACGCGCCGATGTGCTGCTGCGGGGCTGGCAGCTACACCCGGCGGATGGCAAGGCGCGCAATGCGGTGATCTACTTTGGAGGGAATGCCGAGAACATTGCCCACCGGCGCCAGCAGCTGTCGCGCAGCCTGCCGCACAGCGATATCTATATGCTGGCCTACCGCGGTTATGGCGCCAGCGAGGGCGAGCCCACGCAAGAGCTGATGGAGCTCGATGCCGCAGCCTTGTTCGATGAGGTCAGGCGCCTGCACCCCGAGCTACCCATCACCGTGATCGGCCGCAGCCTGGGCACGGGCGTGGCGGCTGCCGTGGCCGACCTGCGCCAGCCGGACCAGTTGGTGCTGGTCACGCCCTTCGACAGCATTCTGAACACGGTACGCGGCATGTATGGCTGGCTACCTGTGGAACTGCTGCTGCGCGACCCGTTCGACTCTGCCGCGCATCTGCGCAATTACCATGGGCCGATTCTGGTGCTGCGCGCCGGACGCGATCAGGTGGTGCAGCCCGAGCGCACCGACGCCCTGCTGCACAGCCTCAGGGACAAGGCTGTGCAGGTGCAGGCATTCGCCCAGGCGAATCACTCGACCATCTTCCGCGCCAACGGCTTCTGGAGCGCCATAGAGCAGTTCGTGGACGGGCATCACAAAGCGGCCTGAAAGGCCTCCGACGCTCCCAGCAGGTGCTGTCCGGCGATGCGTTAAGTGCCAGTCAAATCCTTGACGACCGTCGTCGCGCCGTTTTTCCTGACGGACTCGATACCCGCATCGCGCGAGGCCACCGAGGCATAGAGCTGGCTGCTGCCTATGACCTGGTGGTTGGCGGCCTTGAGGTTGAAATGCTCCTTGCCATTGCTGGCGGTCTTTTTCTCGTAGCGCTCGGCCAGCGGGCTGTTGGTCTGCACCGAGGCGATGCCGTTCTCGGCCGCCGCCCGGGTCTTGTACAGCTCGCTGGTGAGAATGATCTCGCCGTTGCCGGCCTTGAGCACAAACCGGAACTGCCCATCGCTGCTCTTGCTCAACTCGAAATGACCTGCCATCGGTTTCTCCTTGGTTGCAAAAAGCGGCCTGCGCCGCGGGGGTAGCCCGCACACTATAAAACCATCACCGCTGAAACCGGACATCTCATGACCGGCTCCAGCGTTCATGAATCCAACCCTGTCAGCTTTTCATAGTGCTTTCAGAAGACGGCTGATCAAGCCCCAGGCCTTCTGCCAAGCCCTCGGCATAGCCGAGCATCAGCGTGCGCCGTGATAGCAGCACGGACGCCAACTGCGCCCAGCCCGCATGTTCCCGCACCTCGTCCTGCCCCTGACCGTAGAGCATGCGCAAATCCTCTATCAGCCGATCGACCAGCACCGCATCGGGCAAGCTGGCGCGCACAAATCCCATCCAGGCGGCGCCCATGCCGAAGAAGCGATAACCATATTGCGCCGCAAGATGACGAATGACGGCGCGGTTCTGGAAGCTGTCCCAGTCCGCGCTGAAATAGCCGTTGGGCTGGCCCGCAATCATGAGCTCGTCGTCGGGCACGGGCAGACACTGGACATAGACCACCTCGTCGAGCAGCACCTCGGGCCTGCGGTTGGCCTGCAGCAGGGCATCCACGTCCTCCGCAGCCAGCAGCAGCGTGCCGCAGACCTGCGCCCAGTCCTGCACCAGCTCGGGCCGCTGCAGCTGCGCCACGCGGTGCTGCAGCGAAGCCAGCGTCAGGGCCTGCTCCTGCGCCGGGTCCTCCCAGTCCATGTCGTCGGGACTGTCCAGATACAGGCGCTCATCCTGGCTCGCATGGCCGCTGGTGTAGCTGCACTGACTCACATCGTCCAGCGTGCACAGATAGCGATGTGCAGGGTCGGCGGCACGCAGCGCGTCCAGCCGCTCCAGCACCTCGTCCAGCGTCTTGAACTCCTGCAGCCATTCATGGGCGAATCCGAAGTTGCCCTGGCGGTATTCGGCCTGTTCCCCGTCGAATCCTCCTGTCTTCATTTGCGCAGCACCCGGCGATAAAAGAACACACACAGGCCCACGAAATAGGCCAGGCCCAGCCACATGGCGGGCGCAAAGCCTTCGCCAACCAGGGCCAGCGGTGCGTCCTTGCCGCTGAAGCCTATGAGTGCCGCAATCAGCAGGCCCATCAGGCTCTCGCCCACGATCAAGCCGGAGGCCAGCAGCAGGCCTCGCTCCTCGGCCGCCGCCGTCCAGTCCTTGCCGCCGCGCTGCGCATAGGCCTTGATGGCTCTGGCAATGCACCAGCCCAGCACCGCGCCTATGGTCAGCGTCAGGCCTATGGTGGGCGGCAGATAGATGCCCAGGCCCACAGCCAGCGGCGGCAGCGCGCCCTTGCCGCTCTTGCGCAGGGTCAGATCGATCAGGATGACGGCAATGCCCACGGCCACGCCCAGACCCAGCATGCTCCAGTCCAGCGAGCCCTTGAAGATGCCGCTGGCAATCTGCATCATCAGCGTGGCCTGTGGCGCGGCCAGGGCCTGATTCGGGTCCATGCCGGCACGCGGCATGCTGCCGGCAAAACCGTAGGCGTTGTAGAGCAGATCCAGCACGGGCGGTATGACCAGCGCGCCCACCAGACAGCCGATGATGAGCACGATCTGCTGACGCCAGGGCGTGGCCCCCACCAGATAGCCGGTCTTGAGATCCTGCAGGTTGTCGTTGGAGATCGCAGCCATGGCCAGAACGGCTGAAACCATGAACAGCACCAGCGCAATGCCCATCTGCCCCGCGACGGCGCTGGCATAGGCAGGCACCAGGGCATGCAGCGCCAGCAGGGCCACGCCCATGAGCAGGGTGGCGATGATGCCGATGCCCGAGATGGGACTGGCCGACGAGCCCACCAGACCGGCCATATAGCCGCAGGCCGCCGCCACCAGAAAGCCGAACAGGGCCGCGAACAGCACGCACAAGGCCGCCAGGCCGTAGCGTGCGCCAGCGGCCAGATCGGGCATATGCCCGGCGATGAAGTCATTGACCACCAGGAACAGCACGCCCAGGGCGGCGGCACCTATCGTCAGCATCCAGCTGCGCGGCATGTCCTTGTCGGTTTCGTCGCCACCGCCGCTCTCGGCAACGCTGCGTGCAGGCTGGTTGCGAATCGCCTGGACAATGGGCTTGGCCAGCGTGGCCACGGTCCACAGCGCCGAGATGCCGATGACGCCCGCCCCCAGAAAGCGGGCCTTGCTGCCCCAGAGCTGGGTGGACAGCTCGGAGAGCGCCTGGCCGGCCGCAGGAGAAGCCTGGGCCGTCAGCCAGGGCACGACCACGCCCCAGCACAGCGCCAGCCCCGCAAGCACGGCAATGCCTGCGGCCGCCCCCATCAGATAGCCGGCAGCCAGCAGGGCGGGCGAAAAGCCTGCCGCCACGCGAAAGGCCACGCTGCCTGCGGGAATCCAGAAATTGAAGGCATCGCCAAGCAGGCGCAGACCGCCGCTGAAAAAGCCGAACAGCGCAGCCAGCCCCGTGCCCCAACCCAGCTCGCGCAAGCCCGAACTACGCGGTTTGCCCAGGTTCTCCGGATCGTGAAGATGGCGCTGCTCATCGCCTACGCGCAACACCTCGGCAGCGGCCACGCCTTCGGGATAGGGCAGCTCGGACTGCACCACCAGCACGCGGCGCAGGGGCACGGTGTAGAGCACGCCCAGCGTGCCGCCGGCCGCGCAGATCAATGCCGTCTGCCAGAACGGGAAACCCGTCCACAGCCCCAGCATGAGCAATGCCGGCAGCACAAAGATGACCGAAGACAAGGTGCCGGCCGCGGAGGCCTGGGTCTGCACCAGATTGTTTTCAAGGATGTTGGAATCCTTGAAGCGATAGAGCAGCGCCATGGAGATCACGGCAGCGGGAATCGCCGAGGCAAAGGTCAACCCGACCTTGAGCCCCAGATAGACGTTGGCGGCGGTGAACGCCAGGGTGATGAGCGCGCCAAGCAGCACGCCACGAAAGGTGAACTCTCTCTTGATTGGTGTATTCATTGTGCAAGCGGGAGGGTCTGTAACGGCACAAGCCTAGCATCAGCGGCGCGCAACACCATGTCCGTCGCGCGCCGTTCGGGCCAGCTCCTGGCATTGCCAATGGCCGGTCCATGAAAAAAGGAGACCAAGGTCTCCTTTTCCGTTCAGCGGCCAAGGCTTCAGAACAGCACGCGGCAGCGGATGGTGCCCGCAATCTGCGCGAGCTTTTCCAGCGCCAGCGCCGAGGACTTGGCATCGATATCGATCACCACATAGCCCACTTTTTCATCGGTACGCAGGTACTGACCGGCGATATTGATGCCGTTGTCGGCAAACACCTGGTTGATGGCAGAGAGAATGCCGGGGCGATTCTCGTGCACATGCAGGATGCGGTTGTTGCCGGGGTGCTCGGGCAGCGCCACTTCGGGGAAGTTGACGGCCGATGTGGTCGTGCCGTTGTCGCTGTACTTGACCAGCTTTTCCGCCACTTCCAGACCGATATTGGCCTGCGCCTCCATGGTGGAGCCGCCGATATGCGGCGTGAGGATGACGTTGTCCATGCCGCGCAGCGGCGACAGGAATTCGTCCTTGTTGCTCTTGGGCTCCTTGGGGAAGACGTCGATGGCCGCGCCCAGCAGCTTGCCGCTTTGCAGCGACTCCGCCAGCGCCTCGATATCGACCACCGTGCCGCGCGATGCATTGATGAGAATGCTGCCGGGCTTCATGGCGGCAATCTGCGCCGCTCCCATCATGCCGTTGGTGGAGGCCAGCTCGGGCACATGCAGGGTGACGATGTCGGACTGGGCCAGCAGCTCGTTGAGACCGCTGCTCTGCTGGGCATTGCCCAGCGGCAGCTTGGTCACCGCGTCGTGGAAGATGACCTTCATGCCCAGGCTTTCGGCCAGCACCGACAGCTGGGTGCCGATGGAGCCATAGCCGACGATGCCCAGCGTCTTGCCGCGGATCTCGAAGGAATTCTCCGCGCTCTTCTTCCAGCCGCCGCGGTGGGAGACGGCATTCTTTTCGGGGATGCCGCGCAGCAGCAAAATGGCTTCGCCCAGCACCAGCTCCGCCACCGAACGGGTATTGGAGTAAGGCGCGTTGAAGACCACCACACCGCGCTCGCGCGCTGCGTTGAGATCCACCTGGTTGGTGCCGATGCAAAAGCAGCCCACGGCCACCAGCTTCTGCGCGGCCGCGAACACATCGGCCGTGAGCTGGGTGCGCGAGCGGATGCCGACAAAGTGCACATCGGCAATCTTGCGCTTGAGCTCCTCGCCGTCCAGCGCGCCGGTCAGTGCCTCCACATTGGTGTAGCCCGCGTCATGCAGCACCTTGAGCGCAGAGGGATGTATGCCCTCGAGCAGCAAAAACTTGATCTTCGATTTATCCAGCGACGTCTTACCCATGATCCAGCCTCGATCCATCAAAACTCCATTACAGCGGTTTCGTAATTCCGTTACAGGATCTGGGTGCATCGCCCCTTCGTGAAGTGCAGAGGAGCCGCACTGGCGTCCCTGGCCCAAAAACAAGCACTGGGCGGGACGGAAGCGTGCATGTGTCGACTCAGCTGTAACAAATTACGACTTTCCGATTCGCTTCCTACAATCGCGATCATTCACGCGCTTCCAATTTCATAGTTGAAAGTGCAGACCACTCATGCTTTTTACAAGGATTTGCTGCCTATGCTGACCCTCTTGCGCCGCGCAGAAGATTTGCTGATTCAAGTTCTGCGTCTTGTCTTGCTCGCCTTTTCCATCTTTGTGCTGTTTGGCATGGGCCACTGGATCTGGGACCACTACAAGCCCAAGAAGCCCGATATCGCCACTGCCGGCGCAACGGCGCTGAACTGGAAGGATGCGCCCTACGACCTCAAGTACATGGAAGAAGAAACCGGCCGCGACCTGAGCGTCCTCGGCAACGCCGTGCCCATGGAAAAGCGTCTGGCCGACCCCGCCCTGCGTCCTGATTTCCGCAAGGCCGACGGCCTGCTGCGTGGCTTCATCTACCGGGACACGGCTGCGCGCAAACGCGTAGAAACGGAAAACAGCAGCCAGGGCCTGGATCCCATCCACCCCCTGCTCAAGGGCGATGCCCTGCCCTCGGCCGACGATGTCAACCGCCAGATCAAGATGCGCGAGGCACGTGAAAACTCCTGCTGCGACAAGGAGGCAGCCGACGCGGCCGCTGCCGAAGTGGATGCAGCCTGGACGGCGCGCCGCATCTCGCTGACCCGCGAGGACCGCATGGCCAGAGCCGCCGCAGATGCTGCAGCCGATGCAGCGATTGCGGCAGCTGCCGAGGCTTCGGGCGAAGACGCCATGCTGATGGATCCGGTGAACCTGGCCTCAGAAATCAACGACCGTGCCCAGGCCGCCGAGATGGAGCATGGCGAGGGCTCGTACACAGCCTACATCAAGGGGCTGCCCGTGGCGCTGGAGAAGGTGCTGAGCAATGAAAGCCTGGCCAAGAAGCTGCAGCAGCAGTCCGCTCCGCAGATCGTCAACACCTTGCTGACCAACTACACACTGTCGTTCGACCGCACGGCCGCCAAGCTGCGCGGCGACAACCCCGATGAGGAGAAGTGGGAGTTTCTGGGCATGGACACGGCTTTTGCCACGCTGCTGATTTCCTGCCTGGTGATGGTGATGATGGCGCTGGTGATGTTCCGTATGGAGCGCCATCTGCGCGGCATCGGCGCGCAATCGGGTCAAAAGTCCTGATCTCCCGGCTCCGGCACAAAGGCCGGAGCTTGCGCTATGGTTTCGGGCCCGCCGCTGTACAGCAGGCGGGCCCTTTTCTTTTCAGTTCAGCGATATCACCATGAGCACCACCCGTAGCAGTACCGTCCCCGTCCACGCGCAATTCGTCGAGCGCATGTCGCCGCGCGCCTTTGTGCCTGAAGCACTGAGCGCTGCCCAGATCGAGCAACTGGTGGAAGCCGCCCGCTGGGCGCCTTCGGCCAGCAACAAGCAGCCCTGGCACTTTGCCTACGCCCTGCGCGATGACACGAACTGGCAAGCGTTCTCGCAGATCCCCAACGAAGCCAACCGCCGCTGGTGCCTGAATGGCGGCGCGCTGATCGTGCTGCTGTCGGACAGGCAGGCTTCCGCCGCCAAGCACAGCTTCGATGCGGGCTGTGCCTGGGGCTATCTGGCGCTGCAGGCCCATGCCATGGGTCTGGCCACGCACGCCATGGGCGGCTTCTCTGCCGATGAAGCCCGCAAGGTGCTGAACCTGCCCGAGCATCTGGTGCCCGAATGCGTGATCGCCGTGGGCCGCCGCGCCGATGCCTCCACGCTGCCCGACGATCTGCGCGAGCGCGAGCAGCCCTCTGACCGCAAGCCGCTGACCGAAATGCTGAGTGCCGGAGCCGTTCAAGCCTCCGCAACCGCCTGAAGCGGAGCAATCCCGCCAAAGCTCCACAGCTCACCCTGTGGAGCTTTTTTTGACAGAATTGCCGCATTAATCAATACAACATTGCGGGAGCAGCTATCAAATTTGCGCCCCGTAGCCTGAGCCTATGTCCGTCATGCAAACAATGTGGCAGCGCCTGGGGCCGGTGGCCTCGCGCCCTTCTTGGAAAGAGCTGATCCGCGCCAGCATTGGCGCAGGCCTGGGCCTGGCTCTGGCCGGCATTCTGGTGGGGCTGGTCGAGCATTTCTTTCCCAACACCCTGTTTCTGTTCGCACCGCTGGGCGCCACGGCCGTGCTGGTGTTCGCCGTGCCCAGCAGCCCGCTGGCCCAGCCCTGGAACTGTGTCGTCGGCAACACCGTGCCTGCTCTCTATACCTTGCTGCTGCTCTGGGCCTTTCCCACGCTGTCCCAGACCTCGCTGGCCGCGCTGGCCGTGGCAGGAGCCATTGCCCTGATGCTGCTGCTGCGTGCCCTGCACCCGCCAGGTGGCGCCGTGGCCTTGCTGACGGTACTGGCGGCGGCCCAGATGGCGCCGCTGGGCTGGCATCTGCTGATCCCCATGGCCGTGCTCTCAGGCGTTCTTGCTGCAGTCGGCGTGCTCTACCATCGTGCCTGCGGCCGTCCCTACCTGCACCAGCCGCCCCAGGCGGCCAAGACCCAGCGCCCCACCACGCGCCTGGCGCTGAGCGAGCAGGATCTGGAGCAGCTGTTGCAGCGCTTCGAGCAAAGCTACAACCTGACACCCGAGGACCTGGGCGAGCTGCTGGCCGCCGCCGAGGAGGAAGCCATCAAGCGCCGGCTGTCCAGCGTGAACTGCGGCACCGTCATGTCCGCCAAGCTCCTGACCGTCAGCCCGCAGACTCCGCTCGAAGAGGTCGCCGAGCTGTTTCACCGCCATCTGATCAAAAGCCTTCCCGTGGTCGATGCGCAAGGTGAGCTGATTGGCCGCGTGCTGCGCGCCGACCTGTTCGACTGGCTCTGGCAGGATCACCGCGCGCGCCAGCAGCAAAACCTCTGGCAGCGCCTGCGCAGCCGGCCATCCAAAGTGCAGTCCGTAGCCCAGGAACTGATGCGCGCACCAGAGATGAGCGTGCAGGAAGACACACCCATGGGCGATCTGCTGCACGAGCTGGCATCGCACAGCGTTCAGTTCATTGCCGTGCTGCGCGGCAAAACCCTGGTCGGGGTCATCACGCGCTCCGACGTGATTCGCACCTTGCTCTCCATCAATCAATAGCCATGCGGGCAAAGGCCCTCTTGCCTGACACGGACTGCTGGATAAACTATGGGCAGTACTGGTTTGATTGCCCGAAAAGGAGTTGCTGCCATGGACGCCGTGTTCACCCCCAACCTCGACAAGCTGCGCAACATCGTGCAAAGCTTTGGAGCCAGTTCCTTTACCGCGACACAGGTGGCCACGGAATATGAAGGCAGCACTGCCGGCAGCGAAATCACCAAGACCTTCGAAGAGCTGCTCGCGCACCACGCCACCGTGCTGGGCATTCAGTCCGTGCCGGGCCACCATGTGGTCTGGCGCGCAAACTGAGCCGCTGACAAGCCTCTTCATGCATGCCCACTTCGGTGGGTATTTTCTTTTTCATTCAGGGATCAACTGGGCTAAAGTGCGGCGCCATGTCGCTGATTCCTCTTTCGTTGTGGATGCCGCTGTCCGTTGCGGCCTGCGTGCTGCTGGTACTGGCCGCCGTGGGCTGGCTATGGCGTACCGCCCTTCGCATCCCCGCAGGCAGCCGTGACGGCCGCAATATGCGCAGCATGGCCGCCATTGCCAGCGCAGGCCTGCTGCTATGGCTGGCCTATGGCTTGTTCAAGGGTTATGGGGCGCTGTGGCAAGCCGATGCGCTGATGCTCATGGCTCAGGCACCGCTGCTGGTGCAGATGCCCTTGATCATCGCTGGAGTGGCCTGGATTGCGACCCTGCTGCTGGGCCGCGTCATGACCATGCACAAAGACGGCCACGAAGACTGAAGGCACAGCCGTCAGTGCGAGCGCGTTGCGGCCGGCTGCAGATCAGCCCATAGCTTGCGCAGCTGCTGCAGCTCGGCATCGAAGCGCTGGTTGATGCGCTGCTTTTCCTCTTCCTGCTGCTTGATGAAGCGCTGCTGCTCGGCCTGAGATTCCGTGTTGTCGTCCAGCTGACGGCGCAGATTGGCGGGAGCCTTCTTCGGGTCGTTCTGATAGAACTCCAGCTCGGTATTGAGCTTGCGGCGGCGTTCCTTGAGATCGACCTGGCGCTGCTGGGCCACGCCGATCACATCGTTGACCTGGGCAATCGCCTCGGCTCTGGCGGCGTCATGCACGCCCTGATTGGGGAAGCGCGCCAGCATGGCACGGTCACGCGAGCGCTCCTCACGCAGGCGTTGCTGCTCGGCCTGGTCCTGGCGGCGCTTGGCCTCCTGTGCACTGCGCTCCTGATCGGTCAGCGTGGGGCCCACGCGGCGCAACTCGACGCCCGTGGTACCAAGCACACGCTGCTCGCGATCGACGCAGGAGGCAATAGGTCTGTCGGCCGTGATGCGCCGCCCATTGGCATCCGTGCAGGCGTAGATACCGCCGCTATTGGCTGGGGCCTGGGCTTGAGCCGGCATGGCGCCTGCCCAGACGGTAGCTATCACATACAAACTCAGTTTTGCATGCAAGGCCTGCTTCATTTGCGTGTTTATTCCTTGTCTTCAACACCATAACGCTGACGGTAGGCCAGCACGCGCTCATGATGCTCGCGCCCGGCATCCCCGCCCTGCTGCTCGAGATAAAGCAACAGATCTGCCAGCTTGGCAATCGCACAGACCTGCATGCCCAGCTGATTGCGCACATATTGCACGGCGCTGTGCGGCACGTCCTGGCCATTCTCCGTCGCCATTTCCTGGCGATCCAGAGCGATGGCCACGGCATGCGGCTCGGCACCGGCCGCCTTGATGATAGCAATCGACTCGCGCGCGGCCGTACCGGCCGACATCACGTCGTCAATGATGAGCACGCGGCCCTTGAGGGGAGCGCCCACCAAAGTACCGCCTTCGCCGTGATCCTTGGCTTCCTTGCGGTTGTAGGCAAAGGGTACGTTCTTGCCCTGGCGTGCCAGTTCCACCGCCACCGTGGCTGCCAAAGGGATGCCCTTGTAGGCAGGCCCGAAGACCATATCAAACTCCATGCCGCTGGCCAGAATGGCTTTTGCATAGAATTCGGACAGACGGGCCATCTTGGCGCCATCGTCGAACAGGCCGGCATTGAAGAAGTACGGGCTGATGCGCCCGGCCTTGGTCTTGAATTCGCCAAAACGCAGCACGCCCGCATCGACGGCAAACTGCACAAAATCCTGCGCCAGACGGTCTGCACCGCCCATTGGCTTCTCACTCACCACCATGGATTCATCCTTGTTCAAATTAACCAGCCTCAACCTCAACGGTATCCGCTCTGCCACGACCAAAGGCGCCGAAGCCTGGATCGAAGCCACTGCGCCGGATTGTATTTGCGTCCAGGAAATCAAGGCCCAGGCTTCGGATATGGCCGGGCGCTTCGAGGTGTTGGCCGGCATGAAGGGCTATTTCCACTTTGCCGAGAAGAAGGGCTACTCGGGCGTGGGCGTCTACACCCGCCACGAGCCCAGCGATGTGATCGTGGGCTTCGATATCGACGAGTTCGACGCCGAGGGCCGCTATGTCGAAACCCGCTTCGACACGCCCGGCCGCAAGTTCTCCATCATCAGCGCCTACTTTCCCAGCGGCAGTTCGGGCGAGTTGCGCCAGGAGGCCAAGTTCCGCTTTCTCGCCAAGATGCACAGCCACCTGATGCACCTCAAGGCAGAGCGCGACTTCGTGCTCTGCGGCGATATCAATATCGCGCACCAGAAGGAAGACCTGAAGAACTGGCGCGGCAACCAGAAAAACAGCGGCTTCCTGCCCGAAGAGCGCGACTGGATGAGCAAGTTGCTGCACAAGACCGAGGCCAGCGGCGGTCTGGTCGACGTTTATCGTCAGCTTCAGCCCGACACCACGGATGCCTGCTATACATGGTGGAGCAATCGGGGCCAGGCCTATGCCAACAACGTGGGATGGCGACTGGACTACCACCTGGCCACACCGGCGATCGCGGCCCTGGCGCGAACCGAGTCCATCTACAAGGGCGAGAAGTTCTCGGACCACGCGCCCATCACCATTGGTTACGACATGGCGATCTGAAGCGCGCAAGCAACGCCGGCAGCGACCTGCAAGGCAGTGAACGCACGCATGCTCGGCGAATTGAGTTAGCGCAAGGTGCAACAGTACAACCCATGCGAGCATGAGTTGTACTGAGCCGGCTGGGCAGGTTTCCGAAAGAATGAACTGCGGAACCTGGAGGGCGACAAGGCCACAGCGGTTCCCGTTTCGCTTTTAGGAAAAGGAATAGCCAATGAAGAAGATTCTGATGACCCTGGCCCTGTGTGCAGTCGGTGCCCTGAGCGCACCCGCCATGGCGGCAGGCTGCGAAGCCGTCGTTGAAAGCAACGATGCCATGCAGTTCAATGTCAAAAGCATCGATGTGCCCAAGTCCTGCAAGAAGTTCAGCGTGACTCTCAAGCATGTGGGCAAGATGCCCAAGACCGCAATGGGCCACAACATCGTGATCAGCACCGCTACCGACATGCAGGCCGTGATCACCGACGGCATGGCCGCTGGTGCTGGCGCCGACTATGTGAAGGCCGGCGATGCACGCGTGCTGGCTCACTCCAAGGTGATCGGTGGCGGCGAGACTACCAAGTTCGACATCGATGCGAGCAAGCTCAAGGCTGGCACTGACTATGCCTTCTTCTGTTCCTTCCCTGGTCACTCGGCCCTCATGAAGGGCTCGCTCAAGCTGGGCTCCTGAGTTCCGACGCTCCCGATTCAGGAGCTTGCAGCGCTTTCCTCATATAAGTTTTGAAGTTATTCAAACTGAAAAACATTGATGAGCAAGCGCCATAAGCTCTGAAATCAGGAGCAGAATCGGCTACATCAAAGCGCCTGTGATTCGCATCACAGGCGCTTTTTCATGGCTTATTCCATCGCCGAAGTCAGCGGTCTGTTGCTCACCACATGCTTCATCACCAGCGTGGAAGTCATGCGCAGCAAGCCGGGCAACCGGGTCAGCTGCTCGTCATAAAGTCGCTGGTAGGCAGGCAGATCGCGCACCACGACCTGCAACAGATAGTCGGGATCACCGAACAGGCGCTGAGCCTGCACCACATTGTCGAGCCGGGCCACGGCGTCCTCGAACGCAGGCACGGACTTGCTGTCCTTGAGCGTGACAAAGACCAGGGACGAGAAATCCAGCCCCAGCGCCGCGGGGTCCAGCTCGGCGCGGTAGCCGCGAATCACGCCCGATTCTTCCAGCGCACGCACACGCCGGTGGCAGGGCGACAGGCTCAGGCCCACCTGCTCGGCCAGCTCGGTCACCGTGAGGCGGCCATTGTTTTCGAGCGCAGCAAGAATTTTTCGATCCAGCGAGTTCACGAGGCAGTTTCTTCCAATTTCAAGCCGATCGGCGGCGAATATTGAGAGCACATTCTCTCTCCTCTTCCATATTCTCTCGGCATCAACGCTTTTCGAGGGAATTTCGTGTCCTACGCCGCCTTGACCGCCTTCTGGGCAGTCTCCTTTCTTCTGGTGCTCACGCCCGGGGCCGACTGGGCCTATGTGATCTCGGCCGGTCTGCGTGGCAGACGGCTGGTTCTGCCCGCAACACTGGGCCTGGCCTGCGGTGCGCTGCTGGCCACGCTGGCCGTGGCGGCAGGCGTTGGCGCCCTGGTGGCGCGCAACCCGGCCCTGCTCACGGCCTTGACGGCCACCGGCGCGCTCTACCTGGCCTGGATGGGCGTGGGACTGTGGCGCAGCCCGGCAGCCATCGGCAGCGCCGGCGATGCCGAGAGCGGCACGCGCTGGCACTGGACGGTCAAGGGAGCCAGCGTCAGCGGACTCAATCCCAAGCAGCTGTTGCTGTTGCTTGCCTTGCTGCCGCAGTTTGTGCAGCCTGCCGAGGGCTGGCCGGTGTTTGCGCAGATCATGGCCCTGGGCGCCGTCCATGCAGCCAGTTGCGCCGTGGTCTACTTCGGCGTGGGCTGGGGCTCGCAAAGCGTGCTGCGCTCGCGCCCCGCCGCCGCGCTTGCCGTCTCGCGCCTGTCGGGCACGCTGATGCTGGTGATTGCCGCCGTGCTGCTCGGTGAAATCGCCGTTCAGCATCTCTGACAGCAAAAATGCCTGCGGCCAAAAAACCGCAGGCATTTCAAGAATAGGCATATGCCACAACCCGGGACACCGGGCTCCCGCATTGCAAAGCAAGGCGGCAGAGGGGGCAGAGCGCCTCAGCAGAGGCCACTCCATCTCATCAGCTCTTCAGCGCCCCCAGCACCTCGTCCAGCATCTTCTTGGCATCGCCGAACAGCATGCGGTTGTTGTCCTTGTAGAACAGCGGATTGTCCACGCCCGCATAACCGGAGGCCATGGAGCGCTTCATCACGATCGAGGTCTTGGCCTTCCACACTTCCAGCACCGGCATGCCGGCGATGGGGCTCTCGGGATCGTCCTGGGCTGCCGGATTGACGATGTCGTTCGCGCCGATGACGATGGCCACATCGGTCTCGGGGAAGTCTTCGTTGATCTCGTCCATCTCCATCACGATGTCGTAAGGCACCTTGGCCTCGGCCAGCAGCACGTTCATGTGGCCGGGCATGCGGCCCGCCACCGGGTGGATGGCAAAGCGCACATCCACACCCTGCTCGCGCAGGGTCCGGGTGATTTCATTGACGGTGTGCTGGGCCTGGGCCACGGCCATGCCGTAGCCGGGCACGATGATGGCGCTTTTTGCCTCGCGCAGCATCTCGGCGGTCTCGGCTGCACTGACGGGTGCCACTTCGCCCTGGGGCTCGGCAGCCGCAGAAGCATCACCCTTCTTGGCGGGAGCGCCGGAGCCGAAGCCGCCCGCAATCACGCTGATGAAGTTGCGGTTCATGGCCTGGCACATGATGTAGCTCAGGATGGCACCCGAGGAGCCCACCAGCGCGCCGGTGACGATCAGCAGGTCATTGCCCAGCATGAAGCCGGTGGCCGCAGCAGCCCAGCCCGAGTAGCTGTTGAGCATGGACACCACCACGGGCATGTCGGCCCCACCGATGGCCATGACCATGTGCACGCCGAACAGCAGGGCGATGACGCTCATCACGATCAGCGGCAACATGCCGTCAGCCACGGTTTGGGCATGCAGAAACTCGCGCCCGAACCAGATCACCACCAGCAGCGCGAGCAGATTGAGCCAGTGGCGTGCGGGCAGCAGCAGCGGCTTGCCGCCTATCCTGCCGTTGAGCTTGCCGAAGGCTATCAGCGAGCCCGAGAAGGTGACGGCACCGATCAGGATGCCCACGTAGATTTCCACCTCGTGAATGGCTTTTTCTGCACCCGCCAGATCGATGGAGGTATCGACATAGCTGGCAAAGCCCACCAGACAGGCGGCCAGGCCGACCAGGCTGTGCATGAGGGCGACCAGCTCGGGCATCTGGGTCATCTTGACGACCTTGGCCGCATACAGGCCGATACCGCCACCGACCACCAGCGCGCCGACGATCCAGGCGATGCCGCCGGCATCGACGCGTGGGCCGAACACGGTGGCCAGCACGGCCAGCGCCATGCCGACCATGCCGAACAGATTGCCGCGGCGTGAGGTTTCGGGGTTGGACAGGCCACCGAGGCTGAGAATGAACAAAATGGCAGCCCCCAGATAGGCCACCGTTGCGAGACTTTGGGACATGGTGTTTCTCTCTTGTGCTCGTTCTTCTTATTTGCGGAACATGGCCAGCATGCGACGTGTCACGGCAAAGCCGCCAAACATATTGATGGCAGTCAGCACCAGCGCTGCAAAGGCCAGCCAGCGGATCAAGTCATCAGGGCGAGCGGTACCCGCCGTTCCCGGCGGTGCAATCTGCACCAGGGCGCCAATGGCGATGATGCTGGAGATGGCGTTGGTCACGCTCATCAGCGGCGTGTGCAAGGCAGGCGTCACGTTCCACACCACCATGTAGCCGATGAAGCAGGCCAGCACGAACACCGTGAAGTGGCCCAGGAAGGCCGCTGGCGCATAGGCACCGATGAACCAGAAGGCCAGGGCGGCAATCGCAAAAATAATGGCCAAGGTCTTGGCCGGCAGCGGTCCGGCAGCGCCATGGCCATGGCCGCCTTTCTTCTGCTCCACCACGGCCGCGGCGGTTTGGGGGCAGGCTTGGGCGCCTGGGCAAGGGGCGGGGCAGGCCAGGTGATTTCGCCGTCCTTGACCACGGTCAGGCCGCGAATCGCATCGTCTTGCATATTCACCACGGCCACGCCATCCTTGGCCTTGCACAGCTCTTCCGTCAGGCGCAGCAGGTTGGTGGCGTACAGCGTGGACGATTGCTTGGCCAGGCGCGATGCGAGGTCGGTGTAGCCGATGATGGTCACGCCGTGGTGCACCACGGCCTCGTTGGGAACGGTCAGCTCGCAGTTGCCGCCCTGCTCGGCTGCCATGTCGACGATCACGCTGCCGGGCTTCATGCTCTGCACCATCTCGGCCGTGATCAGCTTGGGCGCCGGTTTGCCGGGGATCAGCGCGGTGGTGATGATGATGTCGGCCTCCCTGGCCTGCTGGGCATACATCTGGCGCTGCGCAGCCTGGAAGCCCTCGCTCATCACCTTGGCATAGCCGCCGCCGCCGCCGCCGTCTTCTTCGTAGTCGACCTTGACAAACTCACCGCCCAGCGATGTGACCTGATCGGCCACTTCGGCCCGCGTGTCGTTGGCGCGCACGATGGCGCCCAGATTGGCGGCCGTGCCAATGGCCGACAGACCGGCCACACCTGCGCCGGCAATGAAGACCTTGGCTGGCGGCACCTTGCCTGCGGCCGTGATCTGGCCGTTGAAATAGCGGCCGAAGGCGTTGGCGGCCTCGATCACGGCGCGGTAACCCGAAACACCGGCCATGGAGGTCAGTGCATCCATCTTCTGCGCGCGGCTCAATGTCCGGGGCAGCGAGTCGATCGCCAGCACCGTCACCTTTTTGGCAGCCAGTTGCTGCATCAGATCGGGATTCTGGGCCGGCCAGATGAAGTCGATCAGGATCTGGCCTTCGCGCATCAGCGCGACTTCTTGCAGGGTGGGCGGGCGCACCTTGAAGAGGATGTCGGCAGCAGCCCAGAGCGCAGCAGCGTTGGGCAGCACCTCCGCACCCACTGCGCGATAAGCGTCATCGCTGAAGTTGGCGGCATCGCCGGCGCCCGATTCGATGGCGACCGAAAAACCCAGCTTGATGAGTTTTTCAACCACATCGGGCACGGTGGCCACGCGCTTTTCCAACGGGAAGGTTTCCCGCGGGATGCCGATGCGTTGGGCGCCAGCGCCGCTCGGCTGGTTGGAAGAGGTAGACATGCAGAGTCTCCTGGAGTTTAAAAACGGTTTTCCTCCAGACCGACCCATCCCCTGCCATTCCTGCCCGTGGGAGGAACTTGTATTGCATGGGCATTGGCACGGCCTGAACGATCTTGAAACTGTGTCGGGCCGCCTCCCATGAAGCAAATGCCCGCTGCCTTGCAGCACAAATACGTTTTAGCAGCCCGCACCAAAATGGGGCACTCGCATCCATGCTAGCTCAAATGAGGGATGACGCCAGAATCTGAGCGGGCATTTTTGATGCGCGTGTCATGCCGTGTCATGCTTGCGGGGTTCGCAGCCCGCGAGACTACGCAAACGCCCGAAAAATACAAGTCACCCATGTTGCAATATCACACTGTCCCCGTCACAGCCTTTCAACAGAACTGCTCTCTCGTCTGGTGCGACCAGACCATGGACGCGGCCGTCATCGACCCGGGCGGAGATCTCGAGCAGATCGAGTGGGAGGTGGAACGCCTGGGCCTGAATCTCAAGGCCATCTGGATCACCCACGCCCATATCGACCACGCGGGCGGCACCAGTGAGCTGGCGGCCAAGTATGAGCTGCCCATCATCGGCCCGCATGAGGGCGACCAGTTCTGGATCGACGGCCTGCCCCAGCAGGGTGCCATGTTCGGCTTTCCCCACTCCGACCCCTTTGTGCCCACGCGCTGGCTGCATGACGGCGACACCGTGAGCATCGGCCAGGAAACGCTGAACGTGCGCCACTGCCCAGGTCACACGCCCGGCCATGTGGTCTTCCACTCACCGCAGATCGACCGCGCCTTTGTCGGCGATGTGCTGTTTGCCGGCAGCATAGGCCGCACGGACTTCCCGCAGGGCAATCATCAGCAGCTGATCGACTCCATCGTGCAGCGCCTGTGGCCCATGGGCGACCAGACGATCTTCATCCCCGGGCATGGCCCGGAAAGCAGCTTTGGCCGCGAGCGCAAGCTGAACCCCTATGTCAGCGGAACCTGAAGCCTGACGGCCGAGGCTTGCGGAATCAGGTCTTCCGTAGCAGCATGCGCCTGTCACGCCTTGTGACATCACATCTATTGGAGGGAGTTCGTATGCGCAATTTATGGAAAATTTGCCTGGCTTCAGCCCTGGTCAGCAGCTCATGGGCGAGCCTTGCTCAGGCTCCGGCAGCGGCGCCTGCCGCACCGGCCGCCAAAACAGCACCCATGCCCGCCAAGCCGGCGGCAGAACCCGCAGCAAAGGCTGCGCCGACCCCTGCCGCTGCCAAGACGGACATGCAGACCTTTGTCTGCAAGGATGGCTCCACCATGAGCGCGGCGTCCTCCAAGGGAGCTTGCTCGGGCCGCAAGGGCATTGATCAGGATGCCACGGCCAAGGCTGCAGCAGGCGGCAAGCCGGCCGCGACCGCCGCACCTGGCGGCGGTGCAGGCAAGGTCTGGGCCAATGAGGACAGCAAGATCTATCACTGCCCCGGCACCCGTTTCTACGGCACCACCAAGAACGGCAAGTACATGAGCGAGGCCGATGCCAAGGCCGCCGGCATGCATGGCGCCAACAACAAGAGCTGCAGCTGAACCTGTAGCATCAAACCATCGCGCTGATCTGCGATTGCAGGCAGCGCGATTTTTCATTCACAACAGGCTAGATTGCTTGTCCATCAAACACAAGCAGCTATCAATTCAAAAGGACAATCGCGGGCATGAACTGGTTGGTCGGACTGGGTATCTTGCTGATGGCGGCCTTGCTGCTATGGGCTTTTTCGGCGCTGTTCATCAGCATGCTCTCCGGTCTGGCGGTCAGCGCCCTGCTCTGGCAGCCGCTGCGCTGGTGGCGCCGCAGGCAGTTGCTGCGCGAGCTGGAGCAGAACCCGGCTCTCGATGTCCAGCAGCAGGCCCCTTGCGCCCTGTTTTATCTGCTGTCCTCAGCCGTGGTGCTGCTGGGATGCGCCGCCGCACTGGCCACACTGATTCATCTGCCCGATAGCCTTTATTCGCCCGAGCAGCTTTCTCTGATCTGTGGTCTGGTCTTTGCCATCAGTCTTGCCACCCTCATCAAGCTGAGCGGCAATCTCGTCAGCCTGGGTGAGGAGGCCGCTGCCGCTGCCGAGATCAGGGCGGCCTGGTCGCTGGCAGCGGGCATTGTGCCCATGCTGTCCCTGATCACTCTGATTTTCTTCGTACCGCATACGGCGGGCTGGATGGTCTGGCGCGAGCAATGGCGGGGCTATGACAGCACGCAGTTGCGCATCCCCCTGAAGCACAACGATGCCGAGCACCAGCAGGCCTTGTTGCAGTTGGTCCGCCCGATGCTGGAGCAAGGCAGCCGCATCCTGAGTCACCGAGCCCGCTCGCGCAGCGGCGGCAGCTATACCCTGAGCGCCGCCCTGCCCGCACGCTATCGTTTTCATAACAATGCGCTGGAGTTGCAACTGGCGGGCCTGATGCCGCAGGAGCAACTCAACATGCATCTGCAGGCCCTGATTTCCGTGGTGGAAGGAGAGGCCAGCAGCCTGCCACTGGCCTATGCCCAATGTCAGCCGTCCCCCGACTGGTTGGGCAGACAGCGCTTTTTCGGGCGTGGCCAGCAAGCCATGCAATCGCTGCGCGAATGCGTGCGGACTCGCCAATCCGAGCTGACGACCGCTCTTCAATTGCTGCGGGGCAATCTGCAGGAGGTGCAAATGGGCTGGAGTCGCTTTCGCCCCTGGCCGGCTCTGCCGCGCTGGCAGGCAGCGGCCTTGCCGGAAGATGAAGATGAGCTGCTACGGCTCGATACTTTGCGCTAGGAACCACTGAGCGGCAACACATCCAGCCACTGGCCGGGCTCCAGCCCTTCGATCGAATAAGGCCCCACGGCCATGCGCACCAGGCGCAGTGTGGGATGGCCGACGGCTGCCGTCATGCGACGCACCTGGCGGTTCCTGCCCTCGCGGATGATGAGCTCGATCCAGCAATCGGGAATGTTCTGGCGCACGCGAATCGGCGGGTTGCGCGGCCACATCAGGGGCTGGGGTTCTATCAGGCGGGCCTTGGCGGGCAGTGTCTTGCCGTCGCTCAACTCCACGCCCTCGCGCAGCCGCTGCAAAGCGGCCTCGTCCGGGATGCCTTCGACCTGCACCCAGTAGGTCTTCTCCATCTTGTGGCGCGGATCGGCAATGCGGGCCTGTAACTGACCGTCATTGGTCAGCAGCAGCAGGCCTTCGCTGTCGGCATCGAGCCGGCCCGCAACATAGACACCGGGCACATCGATCCAGTCCTTGAGGCCCTGCCACTTGCCCTCGGGCGTGAACTGGCTGAGCACTCCATAGGGCTTGTGAAAGCACAGCAGACACGTGACCTCGGGCCGGGGCGCGGGCTGGCGCACCACGGTGCTGCGGCGCAAGTTGCTGGAGCGATTGGAAGAGAACGGGCGGGGCATGGCAGCGAGCTTAGCAACAAAGACCTGGACTGGCATCAAGCATCAAAAAGCCTTGCATCGCTTACTGGACAATGGAAAATAGCTATCAGTTTTGAAAATCCGGGAAAGCAGCACCGAGGAGCGGCTGTGGATACACCTCACGCACGCAGTTCAGCCAGGCCTGGGCCGCACGCGACAGGTAGCCGGGCCGCCACATCAGCGCCACATCCCAGGGGATCTCGGGCTCCACCAGCGGGCGGCTGGCCACGCGCTGCGGGTCGTAGCGGGCGATGACATGCTCGAACATCACGGCCACGCCCACCTGGGCCGCGACCAGATGGCCTATGAAATCCCAGTAGCGCGTCTGCAGCTTGACCTGTGGCGTGAAGCCCGCTGCCTCGCATTGCTGCAGCACATGCTCGTGCAGCGCAAAGTCCGAGGTGTAGAGCACAAACGGCAGCTCGCGCAAATCGCTCCAGCGCATGGGCTGGCCCGGGTCTGTCACCTGCTGGGCGGGCAGCACCACGCGCGTCTTCTGGCGCGCCACGGTGTAGCGCTCCAGCGCCGGATCGGGGGCCGCGAACAGGCCCAGCGCCATGTCCAGCTTGCCTTCCTGGATCAGCTGGTACTGGGCGCGCGCGCCCTGCTCGTTGACCTGAAGGTTCACACCCGGATAGCGCTGCTGGAACAGCGCGATCACCGGCGCCATGTAATGGCCCGTGGTGGGCATGATGCCCAGGGACAGATCGCCGCGCGTGATGTGATCCACCTCAGCCACCTGGCGGCGCAGCAACTGGGCCTGCTCGAGAATCTCCATCCCGCGGTCATAGACCACCTGGCCGGCATCGGTAAGCTGCACGCCCCGCCCCTCGCGCAGCAGCAAACGGCCACCGAATTCATCTTCCAGCGCCTTGACCATCTTGCTGATGGTGGGCTGGGTCACATGCAGGGTTTCGGCCGCGCGGGTGAAGCCGTTCTGGCGCACAACCTCGATGAAATAGCGCAGGGCGCGCAAGTCCATGACAATTCCTTTTACGCATGGAAAAAATGAAAATAAGTCATTTTATGAATATAGGTGAAAACCCTATAATTTCACCCATGTCACAGATTACGGAAGCTGTCGCTCCTCGCGCCCAGGGCGACAGCCATTCTTTTGCCCAGACACTCTGGCAACTGCTCAAGGCCGTGCTGCAAGTGTGCCTGCTCAGCGCCATCTGGATTGCCATGGATGTGCTGCGCCAGCATTTCGGCTGGAGCATGCCGGCCGGTCTGATCGGTTTCGGCCTGCTGGCAGTGGGCCTTTTTTCGGGCCTGGTCAAAGCACGCTGGCTGCAAGGCGGCACCAACTGGCTGCTGGCAGAGATGCTGCTGTTCTTCGTGCCCGCCATGCTGGTGGTCACCGAGTACCCCGATCTGATCCGCCACCAGGGCTTGCGCATTCTGGCCGTCATCGTGGCCAGCACAGCCTGCGTGATGGCCGTGACCGCACTGGCAGTCGATCGCGTCTATCGCTTCGAGCTGTGGCTGGCAAGGCGCAAGTCCAGCCGCGATGCCGCCGCCCTGGATGAGGAATAAGCCATGCTGTCGAATGAAGTCATCGGCCTGCTGTCGCTGCTGATCACCGTGGCCTGCTACTGGGTCAACAAGCGCCTGTATCGCAAACATCCCCACCCGCTGCTGATGCCCATAGTCGCCACCCCCATGGTGCTGATCGGCCTGTCGCTGCTGACCCATGTCAGCTACCCGCAGTACATCGCCCAGACCCACTGGCTGGTCTGGCTGCTGGGCCCCACCACGGTGGCATTTGCACTGCCGCTGTACGAGAACCGCAAGCTGCTGCGCAAGCACTGGATGTCGATTGCCACCGGCGTGGTAGTGGCCAGCCTGGTCTCCATCTCCACCACCATTGCGTTTGCCGATATGTTCGGCCTGTCCGAGGCGCTGCAAAAAGGCCTGGCCGTGCGCAGCATCACGACACCGTTTGCGATCGAGGCCGAGAAAGTGCTGGGCGGCCCCACCGATCTGGCTGCGCTGTTCGTGCTGCTGACCGGTGTCAGTGCCATGCTGCTGGGCGAGACCGTGCTGCGTGTGCTGCCCCGCATCCGCAGCAAGCTGGCCACGGGCGCCAGCTGGGGCGGAGCTGCCCATGGCAGCGGCGTGGCCAGGGCGCGCCAGGCCGGCGAGGTGCAGGCCGTGATGGCATCGCTGGTGATGATGATTGCCGGTGCCGTGAACGTGCTGGCCGCCCCCTGGGTGCGCACATTGTTTTTCTGAGCGGCGCTCAGGTAGCGGCTCCGGCAAGCGCCGCCCTCAGCGCACCGGAATGGCGATCGGGCGCAGCGGCGCGGCGTCGCCGCCGCGGATCTTGAGCGGCCCTCCGATGAAGGCGAACTCATAGACCTTGTCGCGCGAGAGCCCGTCCAGGGCCACCAATTCCATGATGGGAATGCCTTGCTGGGCCAATAGGTAGCTGTGCAGCGGCACATAGTCATCGTCCACTTCCGAGGGGAAAGTCTCCAGGCTCAGGTTGTCGGCGCCGACAATCATGGCGCCGGCATCCTCGGCCAGAAAGCGTGCGGCATCCAGGCCCAGCCCTGGCGGTTTGGCCATATAGGCCTGGGGTTGCTCGTAGAGCTTCATGCGCCCCGTGCGAATCAGCACGACATCGCCCTTTTGCAGCGTCACGTTCTGGCGTGCCAGCGCGTCCTTGAGGTCCTGCCGGGTGATCCGGTACTGGTCGGGCAGCATGTCCAGGCCCTTGGCCGCGGCCACGTCAATCAGCACGCCGCGCGCCACCAGTGGCGGGAATTTCTCTATGCCTGTACGCTGCCAGCCCCGGTCGCCCAGATGCTCGTCTGCGCTGAAGCCGTTCCAGATCCTGCCGCGTATGCCGAAGTGGTTGAGTGCGTCGATGTGCGTGCCCGTGTGGCTGTACATGGAGAACGCCGTGCCCGTGTAGCTGCGCGTGGTGTTCATGTTCTTGCCCACGTTCATGGGGTCGTCCACCACGGTGCCGCGTGGCGTGTGCGTCATCCAGAACTGGTAGTGCGGATCGCCGGCGTCCTGCCAGCTGGGCATGCCCACGTAGTACTCGGTGGCGAGGTCATAGACCTGACCGCCTGTGATGCGCTGCAGGATGGCAGCGCGCGAGGCGGGCGTTATCAGGTTCAGGCGGCCGATCTCGTCGCCCGGCCCCCAGGGGCTGGTGCCCACATCCTGGCCGGCACCGGCCGGGAGCGTGTGGCCACCGTGGGCATGAGCCAGGCCGGAGAACGCTGCTGCCATCACGAGCAACAGGGTGGGCAAGCGCCGGACACGGGCGCGGAAAGAGAAGTTCATGAGTGTTTCCTAGGAAGCGGTGCGCCTTTCGGCGCTAGTGAGAAAGTGAAAGGTAGTGACTTAGCCCAGCAGGACGCGCAGCCGTTCACGCAGCATGTTCAGAGGCTGGGTCTGCAGCGGTGGCAGGCCCTGGGCGATCAAGGTGGGAATGCTGCGCAGGCCCAGGCGCCGGGCCAGGGCGAGGTCCTGGTGAACCATGTTCAAGGCCTCGGCGCTTTCCATGCAGCGTGCAAAAGCATTGCGCTCGAAGCCGGTGTGCGTGGCGATGTCCAGCAGCACCTCGGCGTCGCCTATGTTGCGATGGGCACTCATATGGGCGTGCTGTATGGCATCGAACAGATTCCAGTGGGCCTCGTCGCCCTCCAGAATCTGGGCGGCCTGGCAGGCCAGTGCGCCGGCCAGTCCGCTGGGATACTCAAAGGTTTCGCGGCGCATGCCTTCGATGTCGATGCGCTGGGTGTCGTCATGCCGTGCGCAGGCCGCCCAGTGCCCGAGAATGGTCTGCTTGGCCTGCTCCATGGAACCAAACCTTGCCACCATCTCGGCGCGGGAAGCTTGCAGCACAAAGCTGCGCTGACGTACGCGCAAGCCCAGCTCGCGGGCCACCTGGCGCAGGCGCGGCGACATCACATAACACCAGCCGCAAACCACGTCATGGAAGAAATCGATGGTGGGAGCAGCCTCAACTGCCGCGGACAGGACCGGGGCAGGGGCTGGATGGGCTGCAACCTGCGCGGGCAGAGCGCAGGAAAAATCATGGCATTGCGTCATGCTTGTGTCCTTCATGGCTGATGGACAGCAAGCGTAGGACGCAGGCCTCGCAGGAGTAAGAGGCCTGCGCTTGAGAAACTCTTAATCCAGCGTCAAGAATCCCCGCCCATGGCCGCAGGCAGCTCTTCGGCCAGAAAGTCCACAAAGGCGCGCACCTTGGGCAGCAGGTGGCGTTGCGTGGGGTAGACCACGTAGACATGGCGCGGCTGCTCGGCCCAGTCTTGCAGGGCCAAGGCCTCCAGCTGGCCCTGGGCGATGGCGGGCCGGGCCAGAAAGGACGGCAGTGCACCAATGCCCATGCCAGCCACCAGCAGCTCCCGCAACATCAGGCTGTTGTTGACGCTGGCTCGTGCTTCGCTCGGAACTTGCAGGCCGTCGTCAACCTGTGCCAGGCTGTAGTTCAGCAGTGCATGGCCACGCAGCGCAGCCACGCTGGCCGGGCGGCCGTGTTGCTGTAAATAGGCCGGCGACGCGCACAACATTTGCGACAGCGAGGCCAGGCGCCGCGCAATCAGCGATGAATCCGCGAGCTCGGCGCTCAGGCGTATGGAGACATCAAAGCCCTGGCCCACGGCGTCCACCAGCCGGTCTTCCATGGATAGGTCAATCTGCAATTGCGGATGGCGCTGCATAAAGCGCGCCAGCAGCGGCGCCAGCGTGCTCAGCGCAAACGACAGCGGCGCGTTCACGCGCAGCCGCCCCGTCACCTGCTGGGACTGGGCACGTACCGATTGCTCCAGCGTGTCAAAGCCATCCAGCAGCCGGCAGCATTCGGCGTAATAGGCCCGGCCGGTATCGGTCAGGCTCATGCGGCGTGTGGTGCGCTGGATCAGCACCGCACCCAGCTGTGCCTCCAGCGCGCGCAACTGCTTGCTGAGAGCCGCCGAGGAAAGATCGAGTGCATCGGCGGCCCTGGCAATGCTGCCCAGTTCGACAATGCGCCTGAAGGCGCGCAAAGGGGTGAGCGAATCCATGGAAGAGAAGAGCGAAAAACTGGGCCGCAGCGTAGCAGCTTTCGCTGCGGGGGCGACGCGGCCCGGGCATGCTCGCTCTTCTTCTGAAAAATGGGCCGCTCAAGTTTTGCAGCTTGCTTGAACAGCCCCAAGCATCACGCCAGCGTATAGGCCGTCTTCACCGTGGTGTAGAACTCCTGGGCATAGCGGCCCTGCTCGCGCGGACCGTAGCTTGAGCCCTTGCGACCGCCAAA
>NZ_JBANEM010000026.1:0-57012 GCF_040187805.1 Comamonas sp. wu1-DMT | reverse complement strand
AACAAAACCTAATCCACATCTTGAGCCTTACGGCTCAAGTCAAGGAGTGGGTCAGTTTGAGATGGAAATGGCGGGTCAGTTTTGCGTGGAAATTAACAGGCATGGGTTGTTGGGCTGCCAGGCGGTGATGTGATGGTGTGGGATCTTGATGTGCTAGACGCATCAGCCGTCACCTCATTGATATCAGACAGCATCAATTCCAAAAACCTTTATTGCTACAACGCAGCTGAGCTCCTCACATGGGCTATGAGTACTGCAAGGGCCGCAAACATGGCGCCAGCAGCGGTCTACGACCCTCTCTGGCATGTCAGGTACGTAGATCCGGATCGGATCTACGACATTTCAAGGCGCGCGGTCATCGAACAAGCCGCCGCAGCGCTTGTGAAAGCGCATAAAAAGTCATCCCCACCCACATCGCTGGAAGCCATCATGCATGGGGCTGGCATGAATGCTCGCGCAGTTAAAGCTGCCCACGACAGAGCATGGTCCGTCGCGCCGCTAAGCACATGGCACTACAGAAATGCAGTGTTGGGCCATGCGGATCCACACAGAGTCATGATGAACCGTGGCTGGGAAGTTTGCGCGACGAACCTGCCGACACAGTTGGTACAGATCAGCTGCAATGGGATGCCAGTTGATATTGACCGCCTGGAATCGATTAGATGTGATGCGGCGGCGGTAGTTGCCAAGGCTGCAAGTACTGTAGTTGAGCACATCCCGTCGTTGTACGAAATCCAGGCACGTCTATCCGCTATGTCCGGAGGAGCTACTGATGAGATCCGCTTAGCAGTCGGAGAGTACGCCAGATCAACGGGTGTTGAGCTTGATGCCAGTGACAATGGCCTTCCATCCATCAGCCTAAAGTCACTATCAAACAAGGGGGCTATAGCGCTACCCGGCATCGCCGCATGGCGTGACCTGTGTGATGCAAGACGTACCTTGGCGTCATGTGATGATTTGATTGCATCAGTGTCACCGAATGGACGGATCCACCCCCTATTCGGATACGACACCGTAACAGGCCGGCTAACAGCAAAACGGCCCGCTTCTATGGCGATGGATCAGCGCCTCAGGAGTGCTGTGACGGCTCCTGAAGGGTCTGTGATCATTAGTGCCGATTACAGTCAAATCGAACTGCGCATCGCCGCATGTTTCGCAGAAAAAATGCGGGCAGGCACTGGACTCCCTGGAATGCTGGCAACTGCCTTCAGGACTGGCGTTGACCCCCATCTCACCACAGCATTGCAGTCTGTCCGGCAGCGTGGAGATATCGATTTCACCGGCAATGCCGCTGCGTACATTGCTGGACTATGCGACGAGGAACGCTGTGAACTGAAGTCCAGACTCTTCGTTGAACGAGACACTGCCAAAGCTCAGAATTTCGGACTGCTCTACGGTATGAAAGATTCATCGTTCTGGGAATACGGGCGGCTAGCTTATGGGCTCACATGGACATTTGAAGAGGCACAAGCGGCAAGGGATGCGTGGTTCAAGATGTACCCGGAAATTGCTCTGTTACACGACTCGTACCAGAGCACGTTCAGCGCAGCGGCAAAGGAAACACTGTTTCTGAAAGCGCATGACGGTGTCTTTCAGACCACCACCTCTCGGGTTGTCAGCGGTGCCACATTGAGCGGCAGGAAGGTTACTGCAACCTCTCCTTTTCTGCTACTGAGCTACGCGTGTCAAGGCACAGGCGCAGACATCATCATTAGCGCCATTGCATCGATGGATCACGGCACCAGGCGGCACCTCGTGAATGTGGTTCACGATGAGCTTGTCCTGTGTGTACCAGAGTCATGTTCGCAACGAGAGGCCGCAGAGGTTCGAAGAGCGATGCTCAGCGCTGAAGATGCTGTTTTTGCACAGTACAACATCCCTGCTTCTGTCGACATCACAGTGGGCAACTCCTGGTCCTGAGCTGATAGCAGCTGATACCGTAAAGTACCACCCGACACTCATAAAAGGTACTGACTCATGGCTACAAAGAAAAAATCCGGTGCGGGAGCTGATGAACAAGGCCTACGTTTGGTCGTCGTTGGACGCGGAGAGACGCGTGGCCGTCGGCCTCATCTGCTCAGACTGCGTGAATCGCTATACCAAGAATTGAAAACGGTTGCGGATGGGCAGACGTACTTGCTCATTGAGATTGCTATGCGCCGCTTAATCAATGAGCTCAAGGCACGTCCGGTCAATCCCGTTGAGATAGTGCAAGCACAGGATCTCGACGCAACGCAGCTCGATGAACACTTGCTTGAGCAGTTTTCATCTCCAGCTGCAGCAGCTTCCCGCAGAGCGCCCTCAAGAGTTGCAAAGAAAGATCCACAGTAGAAGGGCTTGAGCTTCCTGGCACCTTCACCGCCCTGCCCATCTTTTCGTCACCGACACATCAAAGCGTTGAAGTCATGAAACCCACAAAAAAAATCCACTCCTCTGGCGGCAATCCCTGAATTGCAGGTCCTCGTCACGGTCCGCGCGGCAGCAGCGCAGACAGGACTGACTGAAAAAGCAATTCGACGCAAGATCGAATCTGGAGTCTGGCTTGCAACTGTCGAGTTCAGCCGTGCGCCAAATGGTCAAATTTTCATTGATCTGCAAGCTGTAGCGCGCTGGCAGCGCGGCCTGCGTCGCTTTTGAGATTTTCTCGATTTTTTAGACAATCTGATATCAACAAATATCATTAGATTTCAGGAGTGCAAAGCATGGCGACAGCAGTGAAAAAAGTGAAGGCAATCCCAGGCGTCGAAGTACGCGACGCATCGATACGCATCCGTATAAACATGCGAGGCACAAGCGTCATCCAACGACTGAATGCGCCGGACGGCAGCGCTCTACTCCCCACTCTGCAGAACGTGATGTACGCAACCCAGCTTGTCACAAAAATCAAGGCCGACATCAGACTTGGAACGTACGAACACGAGAACTATTTCGCAACCGAAAATTTGACTTCGGAAACGAAGCCTATACCGACTCTCATCGAGCAAATTGATCATTGGTTCAACACGCTAGATCTCGCAAAGTCGACAATGCGCGGCTACGCTGTTTGCTGCAATTTCTGGCGCCGTACAACAATTGAAGTCACAGTCGGTAGAGGGAAGAAAGCTCGCGTCGAAGAAGTGAAGATCGCAGACATTCCGCTCGACAAGTTGACGCTGTCACATCTGCAACTGGCGCGCAAAAAAAGCTTCAGCGCTAAGCGGCAAAACGTTCAACAACTACCTGAGTGCTGTCAGCTCGGCGCTCGCGCTGGCAGTGCAGGATGGAATTCTCACTGAAGCCGTTTCTACAGCTCGTGCGCATAAAAAGTGGCAGAAAAAGCAAGCCGATCCGTTCTCTCTGAATGAGATCAACAGTATCGTTTCGTACATGCGCGAACGATACGACGAACGCATTGCGAATCTCGTTGAATTTTGGTCCCTCACAGGCCTGCGCTCTTCTGAGTTGTACGGACTGCGCTGGGGCTCAGTGGATTTCAATAGAGCTGAAATCAAGGTCCACGAAGCGCTGGTTTTTGGTGAGCACAAAGCGAGCACAAAAACGGACTCATCGAGAATGGTGCTGCTGACCAAGCGAGCCATCGAGCTACTGAGGCTCCAAAAGAAGTTCACGTTTATGGGAGGCAACGATGCGTTCGTTTTCACGAACCCTTACGACGATCTTCCATGGCACTCAGAAAAGTCGATAAGAAACAAATACTGGATACCGACACTTCGCGCATTAGGTATCCGCTACCGCCGACCATACAACATGCGTCACACAAACGCGACGATGCGCCTAATGGCAGGTCAAAAAAATTGGCTACGCTGCAGGACAGATGGGGCACAGCATTGAGATGTTCACGCGCACGTATGCGCGCTGGCTTAACGGTGAGCAAGATCGAGTAGAACTCGAAAAGTTTGAGTTGCTAACAGAAGCGCAGCATGGTCAGCAGCAAGCTGCAGCGTACGTTCGACATGTACGCGGTATAGCAGGGCAGCAATCGCCGCGCACCTGACACGCATCGCAGAGACAAAAAAGCCGCTCATCGAGCGGCTTTTTCCATGAGGTTCTGAGCGGCCGTGATAGGCATCAGTTGTAAGCGTAGAAAATGTGTCGTGACACGCTCTTCTGCGCACGCCCCCTAATCATAGCGCTCAACTTTAAATCAGACAAATTTGCCCAAAATTTTGCCCAGCGAACCACTCAGCACAGATAACCATTTGATTAAATTGAGAAAGTCTGGAGCGGGTGATGGGAATCGAACCCACGTTATTTGCTTGGGAAGCAAGAGTCCTACCATTGAACGACACCCGCGTCTGCGACGAAGCCACGACTGCAGCTGTCTTCGACACACTCACAGTTCCAGGCTGCGAGCTTGGGCTATCGTACATCAAGGCTGTGTAGCCTCCGTTCAAAATCGGAGCATTTTGGCAATTTTTTGCCTCGGAGTTTCCCCGAAAGTAGGGTTTTGAGGACCAGCCTTTCTTCCTCGTTGTTAGGGACACTCCGGTCACGACTGCCTAGCCTCAAATCACATGGGTAAAATTGTGCGGGATCAAAGAGCCTGCATTCAACTGCTGCTCCAAGCGTCGAGCAAAGTCCTGGTCCTGGAGCACGCAAGTCTCGCTACGGGCAAGCAGGTTGCTCTCGTTTTGCGCTTGACCAAGATCTTCAATAATTTCTGTAAATACTGGCCAAGTACTGACCGCCCCTGCCGAATCATGCCGCTTTGCTTCTGCGATTTTTTCCTGCCCGCTGACCACCGTGCCTTGTCTGAAGCACAGGCGGCTGGACGATGGAAGCCGGCCCGCGGAGCTGCGGCATGACGGAGCAGCAGCTTTATGACCTGGCTCCTGCGCTGGAGCTCATGGCTTTCGGTCTGGTGCTGGCCCTGGGGCCTTTGTGCTGGGTCTGGTGGCGCAGTCGCGGCACCGGCCCCGGCAAACGTCTGCAGGCCCTTTGCGTGCTGACGCTGTTCCTGACCTTCGATCTGGTCTTGTTCGGCGCCTTCACACGGCTGACGGACTCGGGCCTGGGCTGCCCTGATTGGCCTGGCTGCTATGGCACGGCCAGCCCTATCGCAGCACATGCCCAGATCTCCGAGGCGAAAGCCGCCATGCCGACCGGCCCTGTCACCCATGGCAAGGCCTGGGTGGAAATGATTCACCGCTATCTGGCGACCACGGTCGGCGTGCTCATCATTGCCATGACGGTCATGAGCTGGAAGCAGGCGCGGGCCGCCAGACGCAAGGGTCAGCACGCGTCTTTCAGCGGCGCGGCCAACCCCTGGTGGCCGACTCTGGCTCTGGTATGGGTCTGCATACAGGGCGCTTTCGGCGCCTTGACGGTCACCATGAAGCTGTTTCCGGCCATCGTCACCCTGCATCTGCTGGGCGGTACCGGCTTGCTGGCCTTGCTGGCCATTCCTGCATCGGGACTGAGCCAGCAGCAGGCCGGTCGCTCTGCGGCCCCGATTGCCGGACGCTTGCGCATCGCGCTATGGCTGTGTCTGGCGCTGCTCATCGTCCAGGTCAGCCTGGGCGGCTGGGTCAGCACCAATTACGCCGTGCTGGCCTGCACGAGCTTCCCCGGCTGTCAGGGCAGTTGGTGGCCGGCCATGAATTTCGCCGAAGCGCTGCAGATCTGGCGCCCGCTGGGCATGCTCAAGGACGGCAGCCACATCAGCTTCGAAGCGCTGACCGCGATCCACTACACCCACAGGCTGGCAGCCTATGTGGTGGTTCTGGCACTGGCCAGCCTGTGGTGGGCATTGCGTCATGCCCCTGCACTGGCCAGGCAGCGCCGGCTGCTGGGATTTTTTGCGGTGCTGCAAGTTCTGACGGGTCTGTCCAATGTGGTGTTGGACTGGCCCCTGGTGGCGGCCGTGCTCCACACCGGTGGAGCTGCGGCCCTGGTAACGATTGTGGTCTGGAGCCTGGCCGTGACGCGTAACCATGCCGTCACCGCCCCCGACCCTGAAATGGCGCACCGCCCTGCCTGAGGCATAGCGCAAAAGAGTGATTGCATGAGTCAAAGTGAAGCCTTGTTGAACAACACCTCGCGAATCAGCCAGTTCTACGCGCTGACCAAGCCGCGCGTGGTGCAGCTCATCGTGTTCTGCGCCCTGATCGGCATGGTGCTGGCCGTACCCGGCTGGCCCACGGCCAATCAGTGGATCCATATGGGCGTCGCCTGCGTCGGCATCTGGCTGGTGGCGGCTGCCGCTGCGGCCTTCAACTGCCTGGTGGAGCGTCATATCGATGCCAAGATGAAGCGCACATCATGGCGCCCCACGGCGCGCGGCGAGCTCTCCAGTCAGCAGGCACTGGCCTTCTCGGCCATTCTCTGCATGATTGGCGCCACGATCTTGCTGGTCTGGACCAATGCGCTGACGATGTGGCTGACACTGGCCACCTTTGTCGGCTATGCGGTGATCTACACCGTGGTTCTCAAGCCCGCCACGCCACAGAACATCGTGATCGGCGGAGCTTCAGGCGCCATGCCACCCGTGCTGGGCTGGGCCGCCATGACGGGCAATGTCGGCCCCGAGGCGCTGATTCTGTTCCTCATCATCTTCCTCTGGACTCCGCCCCACTTCTGGGCACTGGCCCTGTACCGCGTGGAGGACTACCGCCAATCCGGCCTGCCCATGCTGCCCGTGACCCATGGCAGCGAATACACGCGCCTGCAGATTCTGCTCTACACCGTTGTGCTGTTTGCGGCCGGTCTGCTGCCCTTCATGTACGGCATGAGCAGCTGGCTGTATCTGTTCGCGGCTGTCGTTCTGGGTGCAGGCTTCATCGCCTATGCCGTGGCCCTGTACCGCAATTACTCGGACGAGCTGTCGCGCCGCACCTTCCGTTTTTCACTGCTTCACCTGAGCCTGCTGTTTCTCGCCCTGCTCGTGGATCACTACCTGTTCATGGCCTGATCTTTCAAGCCCTGCCATTGCAAAAGCCCGGCTCGCCGGGCTTTTCTACGCCTGTCGGAAAGTGATCTTCCCGTGCTTTCCGAGTCTAGGTTTGAGTGCGGATTGAATGGATCTTGTGCAGCCCAGCCAAACCCCGGGCTCCGTGACCAGGACGCAACGTACCGCCGACGGCTCAACGGCGGCTTGGCCGGACACCCACTCTGATCACCCCGATCACCAAAAAAGGCCGGCCCCGGCTACAGGGCTGGCCTTGAGCCTGCATCCGGCAGACCTAATCAAGCGTCCATTTACAGACCCTTGAGCAGCTTGCCGTTCACTTCCTTGCCGTACATGGAGTACTTTCCATGGTGCTTTTCGGCCGTGGCCTGCAGATTGCCGTTGAAGCGCGGATCCTGGCCACGCTCCTGGCTGTTGATGAAGGTCGCCACATCCCAGGCTTCCTGATCGCTCAGCGTTGCATTGCCGTAGGGCATGTTGTTCTTGATGAAGTTGGCCGCCTTGTCGATGTCATGCATGCCGGCACCCCAGTTATAGGAGTCCTTGCCCCACAGCGGCGGGAACACGGCCACATCGCCGACAAACTGGCCCTTGCCGTCTGCAGCGTGGCATAGCGCGCACTTGGCTTCATAAACCTTGGCACCGGCTTCATAGGTGGGAGTCTCTTCGGGCTTGCCCGCCTTCTTGAAACCTGCACCGGGCAGCTTCTCGCCCGTGGGAGCCTTCTGTGCCATCCAGTAGGCATAGGACTCCAGTGCCACCAGAACGTCATGACCGTCGTCCGGTGCCTTGCCGTTCATGGAGTACATGAAGCAGCCGCGCACGCGCTCGGCAAAGGTGTCCACATGGTCGGTCTTCTTGCGATAGGCCGGGTACATGGGGTAGGCCCCCCACATGGGGGCTGCGCCCTTCAAACGACCTGCGTCGAGGTGGCAATTGGTGCAGCTCAGCGGGTTGCCCGAGAAGCCTACGGCATTGACCGGCGTGCGTGTGAAGATCGCTTCGCCACGGCGCACCCACTCGCCCATGGGGCCTTCCGGATAGTCGCTGACGCCGGGAGGTGTGAATTCACCGGGCTTGGCTGCCACTGTCACGGCCTTGGCGTCTGCAGCAGGCGCGGCCACCTTGGCTGGTTCTTCAGCCTTCTTGGGGCTGCTGATGCTCATGCCATACCAGAGCGCGCCGCCCAGACCGGCGAACAGGCAGGCCACCACCGCGTATTCAGCGAGATTGGAGCTTTTGGAAGCAGTTTGTTGTTTGTCCGACATTGTCAACTCCCGAACTCTTAAGGCTTGGCGGTTGCTGCGGCAGCAGCGGGGTTGTGCAGGCGCTGGTAGTACGCAGCAACGGCCTTGACGTCATCGGCCGTGAGCTTCTTGGCTACAGCCCCCATCAGACCCAGTGGGCCGGCCTCACGCTGCCCCTTGTTCCAGGCATCGATCTGACTTTGCATATAGTCGGCAGATAGATGGCCGATGGCCGGAAAGTCCTTGCCCACGCCCACGCCACCGGGGCCATGGCACTGCGCACAGGCAGGAATGCCGTCGGCCCAGCGACCACGCTCGACCAACCAGGCACCGCTATCGTCGCTCTTGCCGGGCAAGGCACCACGCACGCTCTTGATAGGCAGTTGCAGGCTGGCGTAATAGACGGCCACATCGGCGCGTTCCTGCTCGCTCAAGGCCTTGGCCATGGGAGCCATGACAGCGGACTGACGGGCACCGGCCGCCAGCTGGTTCAACTGACGCTCCAGGTAACCGGCGTGCTGACCCGCCAGTGCGGGGAAGCCAGGCTGGCCCTCGCCCTTGGCACCATGGCAGGTGACGCAGGCGGCCGCGCCGCCGGCCGAGCCGGACTGAGCGATCTTTGCACCGGCAGCGACATTGCCGTTCAATGCAGCCTTGGCGGCAGCAGGTTCTTGCGCCCAGGCGCTGGTCGCCATCAGCATGGAAATGCCGACAGCCACCCACGACCGGGGCAGAGTCTTTGTGTTCAAGCGATTCATCTTGGGAATGGAGATTTAAGCGGCTCAGATCTGCCGCACATCAGGCGTGTGCTGAACGCCGACGTCTGACCTGGAATGTCACGAGCCAAAGCAGCCCAATGACAGCAAGCACATTGCCCGAAGATACTTATAGAAGATTAAGAGCCAATTAATGCTGCAAACAATTGGCCCCCAATCTGACTAATCAGGCGGCGCAGCACAGGACTTCACCGGCAGGCATAAACGCACCACCAGCCCTGTCACCGCTTCTGGCGCCAGGCCGCTGTGCACCTGCTCGAATGCATAGCCCTTATGCTGCTGCCACTGGGCCAAGGGCAGCAGCTCTAGCTCACCGTCGCTGCACTGTGCAATGCGCTGCACTATCGCCAGCCCCAGACCGCTGCCATGGGCCTGATGCTGCTTGCGCCAGAAGCGCTGGGTCGCCACGGCACAGTCCTCGCTACTCAGCCCGGGCCCATGGTCAATCACTGTGAACTCCACATAACCGGCAGGATTGACAGACATCGTCTGTGGCTTGTCGCCGCCGACCTGCGCCAGCTGCGGAATGTGGCGCAGGCCGAGCAGCACCGCAGAGTCGTCCGGCTCGCCACTTGCCTGCTGCCCATAGCGCAAGGCGTTTTCCATCAGATTGCGCAATGCCGACACCAGCAGGGGCTGAGGCACGGCCACACGCAAGTCCTGCAGCCTGGCGTCATTCAGGGCTTGCTGAGGCAACCAGCGCAAGCGCAGCGAGCCTGAAGGAATGGCCGTGGCGGCCAATCCCCAGGCTTTTTCCAGAGCCTCCCACGCACAGGCGGGCTCGCTACCGCAGGCCATGGCACGAGAGCCTCCTGCACCTTCGCCCACCGGCTGACAATCCAGCCGGGCCAAGAGCAGCAATTGCTCCAGCGTGTGCTGCAAATGCTCCACGCCCTCCCCCGCCTGCTCCAGCGCCTGCCGGGTCATCTGCCACTGTGCGGTCTCCGAAATCGGCCTGGGCGCAGCATCCTCTTTGCCAGCGCCGGGCTGATCCCTCAAAGCGACCATCTGAGACCCCGCATTGGCCACCGCCATCTGCGCCACCTGTACATGGGTTTTGACGGCAGTCAGCGGAGTGCGCAGCTCATGGGCGGCATCGTCGCTCCAGCGACGTTCGCGCTCAATGGCTTTGTGCACGCGCTGCAGCAGGTGATTGATGGTCTGCACCAGTGGCGCCAGCTCCTTGACCTGCCTGCCTTGCGCCACGGGCGAATCGTCTCCGGGCGGACGCTCGCTCAACTCCTGGCGCAGCGACTCAAGGGGGCGCAGGCCGCGTGTCACCCCCCACCACATCAACACCATGCTGGCCAGCAGCGCCAGCACAAAGGGCAGGATGATGGTGTAGGCGAAACCATGTATCAGCCCCTCGCGCACATCGATGCGGTCGGCCGTGGCAATGCGCACGCCATGCTCCTCAAGCACATAGGTACGCCAGGGCTTGCCGCCTTTGGTGATGCTCGAGAAGCCTAGCGGCAGCGGCCCCTGGAAGCTGGGCGCACCCGCAGTGCGAGCCAGCACCTGAGAATCGGTAGGCTCGGCCGCCTGCTCGGAGGCCGTATCTGCGGAGTCCTCGGCGCGGCCGGTCTTTGCAGTTTTGGCGCGCGGTGCATCCAGCGGAGATGCCGGAATCAGGGCTGGGCGAGCCGCCTTGCCGCTCGCCTCGTCCGACACAGCATCTGCATCCATAGCATCATGTGTAGGTGCGGTATGCACTTCGCTGCGAATCATGCTGACCTCGCAAGCCACACCATCACGAGCCACCACATTGAGCATGGGACCCCAGTCCTCGGGACTGGTGTTGTGCGGCTTGAACTGGTGAACAATGCCCGCCACCATGCGGGCCGATGCAATCAGCCGGTCGTCGAGCACGGAACGCAGCTCATGCCTCATGTCGGCAAACATCCATGCTGCCACACCGCCCCATAGAGTGCACAGCGCCAGACACAGCCAGACCAGCAAACGGACCCGCAGGCTGCGCATCAGCAACTGCCTCCCTGCACGCGCCCTAATCTGAAGCCCACACCACGCACGGTCTCCACCATGTCCGAGCCCAGCTTGCGACGCAGATGGTGCACATGCACATTGACCGCGTTGCTTTCCACATCAAGGCTGTAGCCATAGAGGCTGTCGCGCAGTTGCTCCAGGCTCAGCACTCGCCCGGGCGACTGCAGCAGCGCGCGCAGCAACGCCCATTCACGACGCGACAGGTCCACGATGCTGCCCTCCCGTATGGCCTGGCCGGCGGCCAGATCCACTTTGACATCGCCCAGCACAATCCAGTCCACGGTACGCCCCGCCGCCAGTCGCAGCAGCGCATGCAGCCGCGCCGCCAGCTCGTGCAGATCGAAGGGTTTGACCAGATAATCGTCAGCTCCGGTCTGCAAGCCTTCGATGCGCTGGTCCACTGCATCACGTGCGGTCAGCACCAGCACCGGCAGCTCCAGCCCCTGACGGCGCCACCGCGCCAGCAGATGCAGACCGTCCTCATCGGGCAGACCCAGATCCAGCACACATACATCGAAGTGGGAGGATTTGAGTGCCGCATCAGCCTGGCTGGCGCAACCCACCACGTCCACGCCAAAGCCCTGTAGCTGCAGGCCCGCCTTCACCCCGCTGGCGACCAAAGCGTTATCTTCCACTAACAGCACATGCATTTTTTCACTGCGCAACCGCCACCCGCACCATCACATCCGGAGATGTGAGTACCTGTTACGCACCTTGTTTATCCGAAGCGGTCGAGCATCGCAGATTTGTCTTTTCGCAGCGTTAACCCCTGCTTAATCCCTTGCGCCCAAGATGCGGGGCTGCCTCATCCAAGACACTCAGCCACCACCATTCATGTCTCTTCGCTCTGCCGCAGCCTTCGTTCTGCTTTCAGTCCTGCTGACGGGAATGACTGCCTGGGCACAGCCGCTGACCCTGCCCGGCCTGAGTGCCGACAAGCCCGCTGCGCAACCCGAAGTCCTGACTGCTGAACAGGCTTTCGAGCTGGTCCACACCGAGCAAAGCGCCATCCAAACAGAGGCTGATGGCCGCCGCCTGCTGGAGCTGCGCTGGAATATTGCTCCTGGTCACTATCTCTACCGCGACCAGTTGCGCCTGCTCGATGCTCAGGGTCAGCCAATACCGCTGCAGATCCCCGAAGGTCGGACCCTGAGCGATGCCTTCTTTGGCCGTGTGCAGGTCTTTCACCGGGAGTTGCGCATTCAGGCTGCGCTGCCTGAACGGCCGGCACAATGGCCGCTGGAGCTGCAATGGCAGGGCTGTGCCGAGATAGGCATCTGCTACCCGGTACAGCAGCAGAGCATCAGCGCCGCTCAAGCAGGCATGGACGGGAATGCGGATGCCCCGACTCCAGCCCTTGACGAAGGCAATACCGAAGCAGCTCAACCCGGCTTGTTGCAGGCACTGGCCTTGCCCGCCAGTGTGCGGATAGGCCCTCTCGCTCTGCCCACCATGGCTCTTGCCGCATTTCTGGCATTGTTTGCCAGCCAGTGGTGGGCGCGGCTCAGGCAGCGGCAAAGCAATCAGCCTGTAGAGACTGTGCTGCTTCACGCCACGCTTGCCGGACTGGTGGCGGCGCGCACGGCCTACGTCGTGCAATGGTGGCCCGAGTACTGGGGGCCCGTGAGCGCATCTCCCTCCAGCGTGCTGCAGATTCTGGATATTCGCGACGGTGGCTGGAACCTTTGGGCCGGACTGCTGGTGGCGGTTCTCTGGGCAGCCTGGAGCTGCCGCAGCCATGCACTCCTGAAACGTGGCGTGCTGCAGTCCCTGGGTGTGGGTGCGTTCATCCTGATCGCAGCTTACACATTGCGAAATTGGGTTGAGCCTTCAGAGTCTTCACTCCCCTCTCTGACGCTGGTCAGCGCTGCCGCTCAGCCCACGGATCTGCGCAGCTACGGCGGTCAACCGCTGGTCATCAACCTCTGGGCCAGTTGGTGCCCGCCCTGCAAGCGCGAGATGCCGGTACTGGCCCAAGCGCAAAAAGACCATCCAGGTGTGCGTTTCATCTGGATCAACCAGGGTGAAGACGCCGCTGCAGTGCTGCGCTATTTGCAGTCCATGCCTCTCCCCCCAGCCCAGGTGCTCCTGGACCCAGAGCAGCTCGCCGGTCAGCACTGGCAGCAGCGCGCCCTGCCATCCACCTATTTCTATGACGCGAACGGACGCCTGCGGTCCACGCGTACGGGGGAGCTCTCCCGCGCAAGCCTGAGCGAGCAGTTGCGCATCATTGCGCCTCCAACACAGGCCCCATGACTCAAGATGGACAAAGGTTTATCGTGCCACGTTTACAGCCCCTGTCACGCCAATGGATGGCGCTGATCCTCCCCATCTTCGCTGCAGCCGCAGCCACCGTAGTCGCCGTGGCCTATACCCGCGACGTGATTGCCGCCAGTGGCGCTGCAGCAAGCGGTGCGGCAAGCAGCGACCTGCCCTCAGCGCAGTTTCTCGCCGAGCAAGGCCTGCAGATCGTGGGCCCCATGCAAAGCGCCGGCGGCCTCAAGGCCTGGGCCGCCTACCGCGACCAGCAGCCCATCCCCATCTACCGCATGCCTGACGGCAAGCACTGGGTGATTGGCACCGTCATCGATGCCCAGGGCAAGGATGTCAACGCCAAAGCCTTGCACAACGCCGTGCAAAAGCCCATGGGCCAGGAGTTCTGGACCGATCTGGAGCGTACACACTGGATTGGCGACGGCAAGCCCGATGCCGCCCGCATCGCCTATGTGTTCACCGATCCCAACTGCCCTTATTGCAACCAGCTCTGGCGCGATGCCAGGCCACTGGTGCAAGCTGGCCAGCTGCAGTTGCGCCATATTCTGGTGGGCATGCTGCGCCCCAGCAGCGAAGGCAAGGCCGCCGCCATTCTGGCCTCCAAGGCACCCGAGCAGGCTCTTGCCAGCCATGCCATGGCCTATGCCGACGCTCATGGCAAGAATCCCGATGTCCTGGGTATTGCACCGCTGCAGCGCATCCCCCTGTCGGCCCGCGATGCACTAGCCAACAACGCCGCGCTGATGAGCAATGCAGGCCTGCGTGCCACACCCGCGACGATCTGGAAGAATGCCCAGGGGCTGGTGCAGATCCGCACCGGCATGCCGCCCGGGCTGCTGGACGAGTTGATGGACAAAGCTCCCGCCAAGTCGCCAGCACATTAGGATTCAAGTCACCGCATAGCCCCTGCACAGAATTTGCAAGCGGCTATCATCGCGCTAGCAAATCTGCCCCAACACCATGAGCCGACCTGACTGGAACACCCTGCTGCCCGCCCTGCGCCCCAGCACCCGCATCGTGCTGCACGCACCCAGCACGCAAGCACTGATCCGCGCACGCGGCAACTTCAAGAACCTGAAAGCCGCCAACCCCGAGTTGGAAGTCTGGATTGTCGTCAATGCCCAGGCCGTGCAAGCCGTGCTGGACCAGCCGGACGACATGGGTCCTGCTCTGGCACATGTGCTGCTGTGCCCCAACACGCTCAGGAACGCCGGCATCAGCGCACCGGACAATATTCAGGTGCTGCCCATGGGCGCCGTCGAAGCCATCGCCCGCATGCAGCAAGGTGGCTGGACCTATATCCGCAGCTGAGCAGGCTGCGGCATCGACACTCCAGAGCCGTGCGCACTCCGGGCTAAAGACCCCAGTCCTTGAGCGCAGGCAACGCCAGCTGAGTTGCGGCATAGCCTTCATCGATGGACTCGCGCCCCCGGTAGAAGTCCATCAGCCCGACATGCGAGAGACGCGGAGCAATCAGCACCTCGGCCGGGTCACCCGCCATGCGGCTGCGGGTGATGCGCATCTGCATGATGTTGACACTGGCCATGACCACATTGACCAGCGAGGGCACAGGCACAGAAGCACCGTCCTCGGCATCTCCCTCCCCCTTGCGCCCCCTGCGCATGACGGATGAGGACAATGTCTTCACGCTCGTCATACTGCGCATCCATGCGCCCGCCCAACCGAGCGGTGAGCCATTCGCCGCCAGCGCTTCAGGAATCTGGCCCAGCGGCACCGGAGGCTCTTCCTCATCCAGATGCAGCTGCGAGACCCTGAGCTCGCGGGAATGCAGGTTGATCTCGCTCTCGCTCATGTCAACGGGCTTCATATGTCTGCGCATGATGTCGGCATTCAAATCGACGGCGATGACGATGTCCGCACCCATGGCGCGCGCCAGCGACACCGGCACCGGGTTGACCAGACCGCCATCGACCAGCAGCCGCCCCTCTCGCATCACCGGAGTGAACAGGCCGGGCAAGGCGATGGAAGCACGCACGGCTTCGGCAATCGAGCCCTTGCGCAGCCAGACCTCGGCACCTGTCTGCAGATCGGTGGCCACGCAGCCGAACGGCGTGCCCAGTTGCTCCACGGTTTCCTGGACGAAATTCTCGCGCCAGAACTCGATGATCTTCTCGCCCTTGAGCAATCCGCCGCCCAGATTGAAGTCCATGAAGCCGAAGACCTTGCGCTTGCCCAGGCCCAGTACCCAGCTCTCGAAGGCATCCATTTCGCCGGCGGCATAGGTTGCACCGACCAATGAGCCAATAGAGGTGCCGCAGATGATGTCGGGGCTGACACCGGCCTCGCGCAGCGCGCGCAGCACGCCAAAATGCGCCCAGCCTCTTGCGGAGCCGCTGCCCAGGGCCAGGCCCACCACGGGTTTACGTCGCAATTTGTTCATGTAGCCTCCTTGCTGCTTCTACAGCCGACTCAACCGGGCTGCTCGCCCCTTAGCAGAGCCAGCATGCCAGCTTCGTCCAGCACGGGCACGCCCAACTCCTCGGCCTTGGCCAGCTTGCTGCCCGCCTCGGCACCTGCGACCACATAGCTGGTCTTTTTGCTGACCGAACCCGAAACCTTGGCACCCGCCGCCTCCAGCATATCCTTGGCGGCGTCGCGGCCCAGCGTGGGCAAGGTGCCGGTCAGCACCACGGTCAGGCCGGCCAGAATCTGAGGAGCCTTCTCGGCCGGCTCACCTTCCTCCCAATGCACACCGCAGGCGCGCAGTTGCTCCACCACCTCGCGGTTATGGGGCTGGGCAAAAAAGGTGTGAATGCTGTCTGCCACCACCGGCCCGACATCCTTGACTTGCAGCAACTCCTCCACGCTGGCGTCCATGATGGCGTCGAGCTTGCCGAAATGCTTGGCCAGATCCCTGGCCGTGGATTCGCCCACATTTCGAATGCCCAAGCCAAACAGAAAGCGCTGCAGCGTGGTGCTCTTGGATTTTTCCAGGGCTGCCAGCACGTTCTGGGCCGATTTCTCGGCCATGCGATCCAGCGCTGCCAGCGAGCTCAGGCCCAGCCTGTAAAGGTCAGGCAGCACGCGCACCACCTGGGCATCCACGAGCTGATCGACCAGCTTGTCGCCCAGACCTTCGATGTCCATGGCACGGCGATGCGCAAAGTGCAAGATTGCCTCCTTGCGCTGTGCGCCACAGAACAGGCCGCCCGTGCAGCGGTGGTTGGCCTCGCCTTTTTCACGCACCACCTCGCTGCCGCAGATGGGACAGGTCTTGGGCATGCGGAAGTTGGGCACATAAGCAGGCCGCTCGCCCGGCACCCGTCCCACCACCTCGGGGATCACGTCGCCCGCACGGCGCACTATGACCTGATCGCCCACGCGCACACCCTTCTTGCGGATGTCGAACAGATTGGACAGCGTGGCATTGGTCACCACCACACCGCCCACCTGCACAGGAGCCAGGCGGGCCACGGGCGTCAACTTGCCCGTGCGCCCCACCTGCACATCGATGGCTTCCATGAGCGTAGGCATCTCCTGCGCCGGGTATTTGTGCGCCACGGCCCAGCGCGGCTCGCGCGACTTGAAGCCCAGCTGACGCTGCAGTGCCAGGCTGTTGACCTTGTAGACCACGCCGTCGATTTCATAGGGCAGATTGGCGCGCTCGGCACCAATGCGCTCGTGAAACGCTACCAGTTCAGAAGCACCCAGCGCAATACTGACTTGCGGTGCAACCGGAAAGCCCCAGGACTTCAAAGTCTGCAGCATGGCGTAGTGCGTGCCGAAGTCCGGCCCGCCCTGCTGCGGCGGCGTGATCTCGCCCAGACCATAGGCGAAGAACGACAGCGGACGCTGGGCCGCGATATTCGAGTCGAGCTGACGGACCGATCCGGCCGCCGCATTGCGCGGATTGGCAAAGGTCTTGGCACCTGCGGCCTGCTGGCGCGCGTTGAGCTTGTCCAGATCGGCCTTGGCCATATGCACCTCGCCTCGCACCTCCACCACGGGGGGTACATCGCGGCCTGCGGACAGGGTCAGGGGAATCTGGCGAATGGTACGGATATTGTGCGTGACGTCTTCCCCCACCTCGCCATCGCCGCGCGTGGTGGCCTGCACCAGGCGACCGTTTTCATAACGCAGATTCATGGCCAGGCCATCGAACTTGGGCTCGGCCACATATTCGATGGCTGCAGCGGACTCATCCAGCCCCAGCTCCTTGCGCACACGCTGGTCGAAGGCAATGGCACCCGTGGCCTCGTTATCGGTCTCTGTCTGGATGCTCAGCATGGGCACGGCATGGCGAACCGGAGTCAAACCGTCCAGCACCGCACCGATCACGCGCTGCGTGGGAGAGTCCGGCGTAACGAGTGCGGGGTAAGCCCCCTCCAGCGCTTCGAGTTGCTGATAGACGCGGTCATATTCCCCGTCGGGAACCGTGGGCGTATCGAGTACATAGTACTCATGTGCCCATTGATGGAGTTGGGCGCGCAATGCCGCCACCTTGCTCGTCACGCTTTCGGGCACGCCTGCATTGATAGCTGTCGATGGCTTCTGGCCCTGGGGTTCAGCGGAAAAAAGATCTAAATTCTCGGTCATGCTCTGCCCGCTGGAAATTCAAAGTCCGGGATAAAAAAGGCCAACATTGTTGGCCTGTTTGTTTTAGCTGAAAAGCCTTCTGGCAAGAAGTGAGCCGGCCGACAGCTCTGCGCTGTCGAGCTTGTCGTAGAGCAGCTCCAGGTCATGCTGAATCGGGTCCAGCGCCGAGACCGGCAGCAGATAGCCGTTCTGGTCGCAGAGCACGCCGTCCATGGTCTGGCACAGTTGCTCCGCCACCTGACGCAGGCGCGCAAACGGCTGCTGCCCGCGCGGCACCTGGGCCACGTCCAGGCTGAGCAGGAATTCGCGCACGACGGACTGATCCAGATCATCGCCCATGGCGGCCTGGGGGTCGTAGTTCAGCACCAGCACCGGAGGCAGGCCCTGGATGGGCGAGGCAAGCACCATGCGGCCCGGCATGGGCGTGATGACAAAGCCCAGGCGCTGGGCATTTTGCTGGACATAACCAGCACTCCAGGACGCCTGACGCGCACGCAGCATAAAGCTCAGCTGCGCATCGTGCTCGCTGGCGAACTGATCGAGCTCGCGTGCACGCGAGACCTCGTTGAGCATATTGGGCACGTCGGCCATGGCGCCCAACGCATCGGCGAAACGCTGCACCTTGGTGACGAACTCCGAAAACTCGATCTCGTTGAGTGCACCGGTACGGTTGGCCAGCTGGACACCGGCCTGAAAGCCCAGATAGCGCTGGCCGGTCTGCAACGGCTCCCACTGCTTGCTGTCCTGGTTCATGCCTTCAATGGCAAAGGGCTTGTTGCCGGCACGGCGGGTACTGGGCTGGGCCTGCAAGGCCACTTCACCAGGAACAATCTGGGCCACGGTGATCGGAGCAATCGCATCGATCAGCGCATCCAGATGGCCGCGTCGCTCCACTGACGGGGCGGGAGGAATCGAGGCGGCCAGAGGAGCGTCCGTCAACACGGGCTCCACAGCCTGCACGGCCTGCTCGGTCACTGCAGCAATGGCTGCATCCGTGCCCTGAGCGTTCACCTCTTGCACAGCATGCGCAGCCTCGGTCGTCTCGGCTTTGTGCTGGGCGGCCGCCAGAGCTTCCTGACGCTGCGCTTCCTCATGGGCTTCGCGCGCCACCAGGCGGGCCAGCTCGGCATCGGCTTCGGCAAAGCGACCTGCGGATTCGGGCATCTGCAGGGGCTCGGTACCGGGAATGGCCTTGCCGAAATCCCCCAGCACGGGCTCATGCTGGTATTTGGTCAGGTCCGCACCATGACCGACGGTGTTCATTCCGGGCTCGAGGCGCTGAGGATCTGTGCTTTCTTCCTCAGGCTCGGCCCGCTTGGGCGCATTGCGACGCGCAGTCCAGGAGTTGTAGGCAACGATCAGCGCCAACAGCACCACACCCAGGACGGCCAGACTGATTTGCAAGTTACTCATGTGAGAAAACGGTTCTTCAATAGGGGATGACCGGGCTCAGGATAGCTCAGCCATGGAGAGGGCGGACTCCATGTCCACCGCAACAATTCGTGAAACGCCCTGTTCCTGCATGGTCACACCAATCAGCTGCTCAGCCATCTCCATGGCGATCTTGTTGTGACTGATGAACAGGAACTGGGTTCCCTTGCTCATGCTGTAAACCAGCTTGGCATAACGTTCGGTATTGGCGTCGTCCAGCGGAGCATCCACCTCGTCCAGCAAACAGAATGGCGCTGGGTTGAGCTGGAAGATGGCAAACACCAGCGCAATCGCGGTCAGCGCCTTCTCGCCGCCCGAGAGCAGGTGAATGGTCTGGTTCTTCTTGCCGGGCGGCTGAGCAATCACCTGCACCCCGGCGTCGAGAATCTCGTCGCCAGTGATCACCAACTTGGCCTGACCGCCACCGAACAGCTCGGGAAACATGCGGCCAAAATGGCGATTGACGATGTCGAAGGTGCCGGTCAGCAAATCCCGCGTCTCGGCATCGATCTTGCGAATGGCTTCTTCCAAGGTGTTCATGGCCTTGGTCAGATCATCCATCTGCGCATCGAGGAAGGTCTTGCGCTCACGCGCCAGGGTCAACTCATCCAGCGCGGCCAGATTCACGGCCCCCAGGGCCTGGATTTCGCGGTGCAGGCGGTCGATTTCACCTTGCAGGCCGTGCATGCGCACATTTCCTTCGGCAATCGACTGAGCCACAGCAGCCAGATCGGCCTCGGCTTCGGTCAGCAGATTGCTGTACTGCTCCAGTCCCAGGCGCGCGGCCTGTTCCTTGAGCTGGAATTCGGTGATGCGCTGACGCAGCGGGTCCAGTGCCTTTTCCAGGCTCTGGCGGCGCTCGTCGCTGGCACGCAGCTTATTGGTCAGATCCTCATATTCGCTGCGGCGCTCGGCGACGTCTTTTTCGCGCTGCATCTTCAGATCCAGCGCATCCTGCAGGCCGCCCTGCGCTGCGGCATCAGACAGTCTTGCCAGTTCGTCCTGAGCGCGTTGCTGCTCCTCGGCCAGGGACTTGGCCTGCTGGCTGGCGGTTTCGATGGTGCGCGACAGCTCGGCGCGACGCGCGTGCAGCGTGCGCTGCGAGAAGGTCGCCTCCTGGGCCTGACGCTCCAGACTGCGCAACTGCTCGCGCGATTCGTTCAGGCGGCGCTCGGCCTCCAGCACGCGATCCCCCAGCTGGGCATGGCGCTCCTGGCTGTCGGCCAACTGCATGTCCAGCTCTTCAAAGCGGGCCTCGGCGGCGACCTTGCGCTCTTCGATATCGGAGAGCTGGGTTTCGACTTCGGACAGATCCGCCGAAATTTGCGCATTGCGTGCGCGCGCCTGCTCGGCCAGTTGAGACAGGCGCAAGGTCTCGACCTGCAGCTCATGGGCACGGCTTTGCGACTCGCTCGCTTCGCGGCGTGCGGACACCAGACGCTGCGAGGCATCGGCATAAGCGCTTTCGGCGCGCACCAAGGCCGAACGCGATTCATCGGCGATCAGCGCCTGGGCGCGGACTTCCTTTTCCAGGTGCTCGATTTCCTGCGCCCGCGCCAGCAGCCCCGATTGTTCGGAGTCCTGCGCATAAAAGGTCACGCTGTGCGCGGTCACCGCATGGCCGGTGGGCACATAAATGGTCTCGCCAGCCTGCAGATCGGCACGCTTGGCCAGGGCCTCGTCGAGCGTGGGCGCGGTATAGCAGCCCGTCAGCCAGTCCACCAGCACGGCGCGCAGGCCGGCATCATTGATCTTGAGCAGATCGCTGAGACGCGCAAAGCGCGCAGCCACAGGTGCTCCCGCTGCCTGAGCCTGGCTGAAAAAGGCCAGCCGGGCCGGCGGAGCGTCCAGCCCCCCGGAGCCCAGAAAACCGCGCACCATGTCGAGGCGACCGACTTCCAGCGCACCCAGACGTTCGCGCAGTGCGGCTTCCAGCGCATTTTCCCAGCCCGACTCGATGGCTATGCGGCTCCACAGGCCTTGCATGCCGTCCAACCCATGCTTGGCCAGCCAGGGCTGAAGCTTGCCATCGGTCTTGACCTTTTCCTGCAAGGCCTTGAGCGCATCCAGCCGCGCCGACAGATCGGCGTGACGACTGTTTTCGGCATTCACGGCCTGCTGGCGTGCGCGCCTATCCTCATCGAGTTGCGGCACGCTGTCCTGCAACTCATTGAGGACGGCATCGGCCATCTCGGCCAGCTCCTGCGTCTCGGCCAGCTGCGCCTGCAAATTGTTCAGGCGCGCTTCGTCCGGCGTTTCCAGTGCATTGCGGTCGGCCCGCAAACGTTCGTAACGGGTTTCAAACTGACGGCGCTGCTCATCGAGACTGCGCTGCTCGGCGGCCAGCACCTGAATCTGCTGCTGCACCTGCACCACCGAGTTGCGCTGGTCTGCATCGGCTTTCTGCGCCTTATGCAGAGAATCTTCCAGATCGGGCAGGCGGGTGCTTTGCTCCTCGAGCTGGGCAGCCAGCATCTCGGCCTGCTCTTCGGCATCCATGCCCGCACCCTCGATGTTCTCGATCTCGCCCTGGGCCTCTTCGCTGCGGCTGCTCCACAGCAGCAGTTGCTCGGCCAGTTGCTGCAGACGCAGTTGCACGCGCTGACGGCCTTCGACCACATAGCGGATTTCGGCCTCCAGCTTGCCGACCTCGGCCGTGGCTTCGTAGAGCTTGCTCTGCGCCTGATTGACCTGATCGCTGGCGTCGTAGTGCGACTGGCGCAGGGTCTCGAGTCCGCTCTCGTTGTTGCGGATATCGGCCATGCGCTCTTCGAGCTCGTTGACGACCTTGAGGCCTTCGACACGCACGCGGTCCTGCTCGGCCTCGGCATCGGCCCGCTTCATGAACCACAGTTGGTGCTGCTTGAGCGTGACCTGGGCGTTCAGGCCGTTGTACTTGGCCGCAACTTCGGCCTGCTTTTCCAGCTTGTCCAGATTGGCATTGAGCTCGCGCAGAATGTCTTCCACACGGGTGAGGTTCTCGGTCGTGGCCGAGAGGCGGTTTTCCGTCTCACGACGACGCTCCTTGTACTTGGAAACCCCGGCCGCTTCTTCGAGGAACAGGCGCAGCTCTTCAGGGCGCGACTCGATGATGCGGCTGATCGTGCCCTGACCGATGATGGCGTAGGCACGCGGTCCCAGACCCGTGCCCAGAAACACGTCCTGAACGTCGCGACGACGCACGGGCTGGTTGTTGATGAAGTAGCTGCTGTTGCCCTCGCGCGTGAGCACGCGCTTGACGGCGATTTCGCCGAACTGCCCCCACTGACCGCCCGCGCGGTGGTCGCTGTTGTCGAAGGTCAGCTCCACACTGGCACGGCTGGACGGCTTGCGATGCGTGGTGCCGTTGAAGATCACGTCCTGCATGGACTCGCCACGCAGCTCGCTGGCCTTGCTCTCCCCCAGCACCCAGCGCACCGCATCCATGATGTTGGACTTGCCGCAACCGTTGGGCCCCACCACGCCGACCATCTGCCCCGGCAGAATGAAATTGGTGGGCTCGGCAAAGGATTTGAAGCCGGAGAGCTTGATGGAATTCAGGCGCACGGTGTCGGTGTCGGTCTAGAGGCTGGCCAGCAAAGGCTTGTGATTGGGAAAGAAAAACGGCAAAAGCGGTTGCACAAACGCAAAACTTGAAAAAGCCCTGTTCTTGCTCGCAACCGTCAACAGACGGGAATCATAACGCGGCCTGCCCCCTCGTCAGCCAAGATTGCTGCATACACGCAAACCATAGCGGCCTGCGCAGGATCGGCAAGGGATTGGGGCAGATTTTGATCAAATAAGAGAGCAGCGGATGCCTCAGGTGCGCGGCTGAAAAGCAATCAAACCCGCCCCCAGCAGACAGACGGCCACCCCTGCCATATCCCAGACGCTGGGTTTGATGCCATCCACCAGCCACAGCCACAGAAGCGCCACGCTGATGTAGATGCCGCCGTAGGCCGCGTAGACACGACCCGAGGCCGAGGGATGCAAAGTCAGCAGCCAGACAAACAAGGCCAGGCTGACCGCGGCGGGCAGCAACAGCCAGGCGCTGCCGCCCTGCTTGAGCCAGAGCCAGGGCAGGTAGCAGCCCACAATCTCCGCCACGGCGGTCAGGACAAATAACAGCAGGGTCTTGATTTCAGGCAATTCAATCTCTCACACAGCGAAATGCGGGCATTGTAGAGAGCATGAACCGCCTCAGCGCATGGACACCGGACTGAGAGCCGGCGTCGGAGATCCCGGCACATTGCCATTGGTGACCAGGCTCTCGAACTCGCTGACCGGCACGGGCGGGCTCATCAGATACCCCTGCCACGCATAGCAGCGTATGCCTTCGAGAAAACGGCACTGCGCCTGGGTCTCCACGCCTTCGGCGATCACATGCAGACTCAGGCTCTTGGCCAGAGCCACAATGGTGCGGGCAATGGCCGCGTCATTGGGATCGGTCAGCACGTCACGCACAAAGCTGCGGTCGATCTTGAGCTGGTCCAGCGGCAACCGTTTCAGATAGGACAGCGAGGAATAGCCGGTACCAAAGTCGTCCAGCGAAAATCCGATGCCGTAGGACTTCAGGCGCATCATCTTGGCGATGGTGTCGTCCACGTCGGAGACCAGCATGCCTTCGGTCAGCTCCAGCTTGAGCCGACGCGCATCGGCCCCATGCTCGGCCAGCGCCTTGAGCACCTGTTCGACAAATCCGCTCTGATGGAACTGCTTGGGACTGACGTTGACCGAGAGCACCAGTTGCGCATAACGGGGGTGCTTGGCCCATTTCGCCAGTTGCTGGCAGGCGGCTTGCAGCACCCAGTCGCCCAGGGGGAGGATGACGCCTGTTTCCTCGGCCAGCGGAATGAAATGCGCAGGAGGGACAAAGCCTTTTTCAGGATGCTTCCAGCGCAGCAGACCTTCGGCGCCAATCACTTTGCCCATCTCCACCTGGGGTTGATAGAACAGCTCGAATTCACCGGCCTGCAGACCGGCACGCATGTCCTGCTCAAGCGTACGGCGTTCCTGCAGCGCCGATTGCAGCTGAGGGTCGAAGAAGCAACTGACATTGCGCCCCTGGCTCTTGGCCTGGTACATGGCCATTTCAGCGCGGCGCTGCACTTCTTCACCCGTCAGCTCTGGCTCGCCAAACAGGCTCAGGCCCATGCTGACGGTAATGGAGCGCGGAATGCCGCCGATCTCTATGGGCTCACGCAAGCGGCTCAGCCACTGGTCGGCCTGCTGCTCCAGCCTGGCGGCAGCCGCCACGGAATCGCTGCCAAGGTCCTCGATCAGCAGCACAAAATCATCGCCGCCCTGACGAGCAATCGTGGCCCCTGGAGGAAGCAGACCACGGATGCGCTGACTCATCGACTGCAGCAGCAAATCGCCCTGATCCAGGCCATAGGTCTCGTTGAAGGCTTTGAAGTTGTCGATATCCAGCAGCACCACACCACCAAAATGGGCCTTGCGTTGCGCCACGGCCAGAGCCTGTTGCAGCCGATCAGCCAGCAGGCGCCGGTTGGGCAGGCCAGTCAAGGCGTCGTAGAAGGCCAGACGGCGGACCTCCTGCTCGGCCGCCATGCGCTGGCTCTGATCCTGCAGCACCATCAAGCACCCTTCGGCTTGCAACACGGCACTGACCGCGACCGGGCGGCGCAGGCCGTCTACCCCACTGAGCATCAATGTCTGCGCAGACACCGTGCAAGCCGACGCCTCGGTGGCGAGCTCGTCCCACTGAGCCTGCACATCGTCGACACGCTCGGATTGGCGCAGCTGCAATGTCCGGCGGGCCTGAGCCTTGGCGACTTCCCAGCGCTGGATGACGCGCTCGCGCTCAGCGGCATCGGGGAACATGCGCTCCCACCACTGCTGGGTTGATACGCCGGGCTTGCCCCCATGGCCAGCCAGACGCAGAAACTCTTCGTTCCAGTAGACCAGGCGCCCATCCAGATCCTCCATGACCAGACCCACCGGAAGTCTTTGCATGAGATTGCGCAACTGCTGATGACCCAGCCGCTCCATCTGCTCGAGGCGCTTGCGCCCGCTGATGTCCTGCACCAGCACCTGCAGGCGCCGTGATTCATGACGTCCGGTCAGAAACGCATTGAGTTCGACCCAGACTGGCGCGCCCTCCTTGGAACGCAGACAGAATTCGCCCGCATTGTGCTGGAACTGCTGCAGGTCCAGTCCTTCAAGCAGTTGCGCACAGTGCGCCTGGTCTTCGGGCATGACCAGCTCCAGCACGCTGCGTCTGTGAATTTCCTGAGCCTCATAGCCCAGCAACTGACAGAAATGCTGGTTGACCTTGAGTACGCTGCGCGTGGCGATATCAAGCTCGAGCACGCCCATGGCCGCCTGCTCGCACATGGCATGAAAGCGCGCATCACTCTCCTGCCTTGCCTGCGCACTGAACTTGAGGCGCCGGCTCCAGCTCCAGCGGCTTTGCCACCAGCCCGAGACCCAGGCAGCCAGCACCAGCCCCGCCAGCAAACCCAGGCCCAACACCAGCCAGGGCAGATACCTCTCAAACCTTCTCTGAGTGCTGAGCGCAGGCTTGAACTGCAGCGACCAGATGCGGTCATACACCTGTATCTGCCGCTCCAGCGGCTTGATCAAGGCAAATTCAGGATGGGTTTCCGCCTCCGCCCACAGTGAGCCAGTGAACAAGATTTCCGCACCGCCAGCAAGCATCGACAGCGGTGTGCTCAGTCTCATGTGGTCCCCACCAGCCTTTGGCGATGGGTCGGCTGGGCTGAGATCCACCAGCTTGAAAGCGACCTGAGGGTAGAGGTTGGCCGGAACCAGCCCCCTCGCAAATTCGCCCAGACGGATCCGGGCATTGAGCGTCCCGAGCGGCTTTCCGGAAGATTTCCCGATCGCGGCGACGCCGCCCCCCTCTTCTGCAGCCCACAGCGGAGCCCGCAACACCACGCCCTTGGGGCTATCGGGCAGTTGCAGAAAGCGAAATGGAGCCGACATCGACATCTGGCGAGAGTTCCACGCCTGCATCAAGGAATGAAATGCCGCCGCCGGCTGACGCGCGTTGCTTCCCGCCAGCGCCTCGTTGCCTATCAACGGCCAGACGTAGGAAACCTCGAAGGCCTGTGAATCACGCGCAACATCGGTGTGCTGCTCCGCAGTCACTGCACGGGTCAGACTCAGGGCCTGCAGCCCCACCAGACTATCCTGACTGAGCAGAGCATGGGCATGCTGGGCAAACACCTGCTGGCCCGCATCCGCATTGCCGGCCATTTGCTCGGCGAGCTTGACGAGCAGACGGTCATAGCTGCCCAGGCGTTGCTCCAAAGCTCGCGTCGCCATATCGGCACTGAGCTGCAAGCGCTGTTGCATGCGCGACTCCTGGCGTTGATGGAGCATCCAGCCCCCCAAACTGCCACAGGAAATTCCAAAACCCAATGCCAGCAGCGCCAACCAGGGTTTACGCATTTTCATCACTGGCTGAGTTGCGAATTGCGACATGCAAAAAACACAAGATTCCTGAGTTGCGAGGTGGCTCCAGTCGGCAGTGGCGCCTTGCAGCAAAGGCTGCAGCACCATGAGCCAAGATGAGGAGCGACATAGTTTGTAGGAGCAAACCTACATCCAAAGAACAGTCACACCAAGTGATTACCCTGAAAGCCTTGGCATGATTGCGTCTGGATTTAGATCAAATCATAGGCATAAGCTTGTATATCCAATACAAAGCGCTGCAAAATCAAGAGCAACCCCAGGTCGCAAAATTGACAAATGTCAATATTTGTCGGAGCTTAGTCCCATTCAGGCCGCATCACAAACCACGGCAACCCGTATCTTTTTAGCAACAATCAAGCAGAACCACAGCGCTCTACCCGGTTATTCCCGCCTGCAAGCGCCTGCGGTTTGTCCACCGGCAATAAAGCAACCATGTCACAACGCACGACCCTGCTGATCGTCTACCACTCACTGACTGGCGGCACACTCCAGATGGTTGAAGCGGCCAGCACCGGCGCCCAGCAGGAGGAATCCGTCGAGGTCCGCGTGCTGCATGCCTCCCAGGCCGGCCCGCAAGACCTGCTGCAAGCTCAGGGCTATCTGTTTGCCACACCGGAGAATCTGGCCGCCATCAGCGGTCTGATGAAGGACTTCTTCGATCGAAGCTATTACGGCGTGCTCGACCGGATACAGGGCCGACCCTATGCCAGTTTGGTCTGCGCCGGCAGCGACGGTCATAACGCAGCCAGGCAGATGGAACGCATTGCCACCGGCTGGCGCCTGAAGGCCGTGGCAGAGCCGCTCATCATCTGCACCCATGCCCAGACGCCGGAGGCCATACTCGCCCCCAAACAGATACCGTCCGCCGATTTGCAGCGCTGCGAAGAATTGGGGCAATCACTGGCCACGGGACTGGCCTTGGGCATTTTTTAGAAAAACAAGGGTTTGCCCGCATCATTCCGGGCAGGACAGGCTCCATACAAAGGCAAAAATGGAGCCTTCGAATCGGCTTGTATAAATGTGCCATCATTGCTTGCGCACGCTTTTCCCCGATGCGCGCTCCCATGCAGGCATAGTCTGCGACTTCACCAGCTCTTGCGTCCATGATTGAACCAGACACCGCACGCCCCAAGCGCACGCCACGCGGCCCCAGTCCACAAAAGACCCAGGCCACACGCCGCTCCATCGTGGCGGCTGCGTTTGCAGAATTTCTGGAACACGGCTATGCGCGTGGCACCACGGCTTCGGTTGCACAGCGCGCAGGACTGTCCAAGGTCACGCTGTTTCGCTATTTCGACAGCAAGGAAGCCTTGTTCGAGGCAGTGATCCAGACACATATCGCCTCTGCCGCCGTGGCCTTGCAGTCCAGCCCCATGCACGAGCATGAATCGGTGGGCGAGTATCTGCTGCGCACGGTGGGGGCTGCGGCAGAGGTCATCGACAGCAGCGGCCGCTCTGCCACGGCCAGGCTGGTCGTCGCCGAAGGCCTGGAGTTTCCGCTGCTGGCGCAGATGTATCGCCGCTACGTGCACGATGCCCTGCTCGAGCATTTCACCCGGCTCGCGCAGCTGGCCGCCAAACGTGGCGAACTCAAGGCGCCCGAGCTGGTGCAGCACCCGGAATTGCTGCTCGCACCGCTGTGGCTGGCGATGATGAACAACACCGTCATCCATCCCGAAGTGCCCATGAATGCTGGAACCCTGTTCCGACTCCAGGTGGCTCTGCTATTCAAGATGCCATGACCTTGGATGTTGACGCGCCGAAATTTCAATGAAATCCGGCTCAATCGCTTTCTGGTAAAGCGCTAGTAGCTATCAAAAAACAAAGCCGCAGTCTTTCAGGCTGCAGCTTTTTTTTATCGAGCGAGTCCGCCCATCAACCCTGCTGTGCGGCCTCGTCCCCGCCCAGCGCCTTCCACAGAGTCACACGGTTGAGCTGCTCAGACAGGCGCAGGCCTATCAGGGTCTGCTGCGCGGTATAGAGGCTGCGCTGCGCATCCAGCACCGTCAGATAGTTGTCCACGCCGGCCTTGAAGCGAGCATTCGACAAATCGAAGGCTTTTTGGGTATTGGCCACCATGCTTGTCTGGGCGGCCAGCCGCTCATCCCACTGGGCTCGGTCGGCCAGCACATCCGCCACCTCCTTGAAGGCTGTCTGCACGGACTTCTCGTACTGACTCAGTGCAATGCGCTGATTGCTTTCGGCCACTTGCACATTGGCGCGGTTGCGACCGCCATCAAAAATCGGCAGCTTGACCAGAGGGATGAAACTCCAGGTGCTGTTGTTGTTACCGAACAAACGGTCCAGCTCGTTGCTGCCGGTACCGACACTGCCAGTGAGCGTGATGCTGGGAAACAGCGCCGCTCTGGCTGCGCCGATATTCGCGTTCATGGCCTTCAGATTGCGCTCGGCGGCCTGCACATCGGGACGCTTGAGCAGTACCGATGATGGCAGGGGTACGGGCACGACCTTGAGAGCCGCCGTGTCTGCCGCGCCCGCCAGGGTCTGCGCAGTAGGTAGCAGTTGCACGGGCACCGCCCCCCCCCACCAGCAGTTGCAGGGCATTGCGATCTCTGTCGACCTGGGAGGTATAGCTGGCCACATCGCCGCGCGCCGTATCGACCGTGGTCTGGTTCTGAGCCAGCACCAAACCGGAGGTCGAGCCCAGTTCATGCATGCGCCGTGTCAGCTCAAAAGCCTTGATGCGGCTGTCCAGCGTGTCCTTGGCCAGCTGCAGGCGCGCCTGATCGGCCGCCAGCGTCAGCCAGGCATTGGCGACATCGGCCACCAGGCCGATCTGCACATTGCGCCGGTTGTCCTGGCTTTGCAGAAACTGCTGCAGCGAGGCTTCGCTCAGATTGCGGATGCGCCCCCACAGGTCCAGCTCATAGCTGGCGAAACCCAGCTGAGCCGTGTATTGCTCGGTGATGCTGGAACGCCCGGCCGTCGTCAGATCCCCTGCGGTGCGCGTGCGATTGCTCTGCGCCTGGGCCGTGATGCCAGGCAGCAGATCGGCTCTTGTGATGCCGTACTGGGCGCGCGCCTTCTCGATGTTTTCCAGCGCGGCACGCAGATCGCGATTGTTGCTCAGCGCCAGCGCCACCACCTCGCGCAGCTGCGGCGACTGCAACCATTGCAGCGCCTGGGCCTGTTGCAGCGCCGCCTCGCTCGCCTGGGCCGGCAAGGCGTTGCCTGAGACAGTCTCGGGCACGGGCAGATCAGGCGTTTTATAGGCCGGAGCCAGATTGCAGCCCGCCAGCAAGGCCGTCACTGCGGCGGCCGCCATGGTCGAAAATTTCATGCTCGGGCGCCTCATGCTGCGCTCTCCTTGTTGACGTCAGGTGCCTCATCGCTGCGCGAGCGGCTCTTGAACCAGCTGCGAACCAGCAGGAAGAACACCGGCACGAGGAAGATACCCAGCACCGTCGATGCCACCATGCCGCCCAGCACGGCCGTGCCGATGGCATTGCGACCACCAGCGCCAGCGCCGGTGCCGATGGCCAGCGGGATCACGCCGAAACCAAAGGCCAGAGAAGTCATCAGGATGGGTCGCAGACGCAGGCGCACGGCTTCCACAGTCGCATCGAACAGCTTCTTGCCCTGCTCCTGCAGCTGCACCGCAAACTCCACGATCAGGATCGCGTTCTTTGCCGCAAGACCCACGGTCGTGAGCAGACCGACCTGGAAATACACATCGTTGGTCAAGCCACGCGTATAGGTCGCCAGCAGTGCGCCGACCACACCCAGCGGCACGGCCAGCATCACCGACAGCGGCACCGTCCAGCTTTCATAGAGTGCAGCCAGGCACAGGAAGACGAACAGAATCGAGATGGCATACAGCATGGGCGCTTGCGCACCGGACTGGCGCTCCTGCAGAGAAGCGCCTGTCCATTCGTAGGCAATGCCGTTGGGCAGCTTCTTCAAGATATCTTCCACCGTCTCCATGGCGGTACCCGAGCTGATGCCGGCTGCGGCACGGCCTTCGAACTCATAGGCCGGGCTGCCGTTGTAGCGCAGCAGCTGGGGTGAGCCGTAGGCCCAGTAGCTTTTGGAGAAGGCTCCGAAAGGCACCATCTCGCCCTTGTTGTTGCGCACCGTCCATTTGGCGATATCGGTGGGCAGCATGCGGTACTGGGCATCGCCCATGATGTAGACACGCTTGACACGACCATTGTTCAAGAAGTCGTTCACATAGGTGCCACCCATGGCGCTGGAGAGCACGCTGTTGATGTCGCTGTACGCCAGTCCCAGCGCAGCGGCCTTGCGCTCATCCACATCCACGCGCAGCTCGCTGGCGTCTTCCAGATTGGTCGTGCGCACGGCAGTCAGCAGATTGTTGGCGCGCATTTCGCCAAGCACCTGATCACGCGCGGCGAGCAGTGCCTCGTGGCCCACACCATTGATGTCCTTGATCATGAAGTTGTAGCCCGAACTCGAACCCAGGCCGCGCACTGCAGGCGGCAGCACCACTTGCACGCGCGCATCACGGATGCTGGCCAGCTCCCTGGTCGCCTTGTTCGCAATGGCCGCGGCTGATTGAGAAGGCAGCGGACGCATGCTCCAGGGCTTCAGACGGATGAAGCCGCGCGCCGAACTCTGGTCGCCGTTGAGACCGGACACCTGGTTGAAGCTGATCACATCCGGCTGCTTGGCCAGGTACTCGCGCACCTGGTCAAGCACTTCCTGAAGACGGGCATTCGAAGCACCGGAAGGCAGGTTCACGTTGACGTAGACAAAGCCCTGGTCCTCATCGGGCAGAAAGGAAGTGGGCAGCTTGGCCATCAGCAGCCAGACCGCGGCCAGCACGGCCAGGAAGATCAGCATCATGCGCTTGGCCCGGCCCAGGCTGAAGGCCACGGTGCTTTGGTAGCGATTGGCGGCGGCATCGAAATTGCGGTTGAACCAGCGGAAGAACCGGTCGTTGATGCCCAGCACCCCGGAGCGTATGGGACGCTCATGGCCGTCGCCATGGCTGCGATCCGGTGCCTTGAGAAGCGTGGCGCACAGCGCCGGTGTCAGCGTCAGGGCCACGAACACGGACAGCGCCATGGCCGCCACGATGGTGATGGAGAACTGGCGATAGATCACACCCGTGGAGCCGCCAAAGAAGGCCATGGGCACAAACACCGCCGACAGCGTGACCCCGATGCCGACCAGCGCAGGCGTGATTTCCTTCATGGACTGGCGCGTCGCCTCCTTGGGAGACTTGCCCGTCTCGTGCATCACCCGCTCCACGTTCTCGACCACCACGATGGCATCGTCCACCAGCAGGCCGATGGCCAGCACCATGGCAAACATGGTCAGGGTATTGATGGAGAAGCCCGCGACGGACAGCACGCCGAAGGTCCCAAGCAGCACCACCGGCACGGCAATGGCGGGGATCAGCGTGGCGCGGAAGTTCTGCAGGAACACGAACATCACGATCACCACCAGCACCATGGCCTCGCCCAGCGCATGCACCACTTCGCTGATCGAGGCCCGCACAAAGGGCGTGGAGTCCGAACTCACGAAATAGTCGATCTGATTGGGAAAGAAGGGCTTGAGCTCGGCCAGCTTGGCCGCCACTGCATCCGACACCGCCATGGCGTTGGCACCATCGGCCAGGATGATGCCCATGCCTGCGCCCGGCATACCATTGAGCTTGGCCTGGATGGAGAGATTGTCGGCCCCCAGTTCCACCCGGGCCACGTCCTTGATGGTGACGACCGAGCCGTCATTCGAAGACTTGAGCACGATGTCCTCGAACTGCTCCACGGTCTTGAGCTTGGTACGCGCCGTAATGGTCGCGTTCAGCTGCTGGTTCTGCACCGCGGGCAAGGCCCCCAGCTGACCCGCCGAGACCTGGGCATTTTGCGCGTTGAGCGCGCTGCTCAGATCGGAGGGGATCAGCCCGTACTTCTCCATCTTGGCGGGGTCCATCCAGATGCGCATGGCATAGGGCGTGCCGAAGACGTTGATGTCACCGACGCCTTCGATGCGACCGATGATGTCCACCAAATTGCTGTTGATGTAGTCGCCGATGTCCACTGCGGTCACATCTTCATCGGGCGAATAGAAGCTGTAGGTGACCAGAAAATCCTGGCCGCCCTTGTTGATGAAGACGCCACGCGTCTTCACGGAGTCCGGCAGGCGGTTGACCGCGCCCTGGATCTTGTTTTGCACCTGCACCTGCGCCACGTCGACATTGGTGCCCGGAGCAAAGGTCAGCGTGATGCGAGCCTGACCGGAGGCATTGCTGGTCGAGCTCATATAGAGCATGTTGTCGATGCCTTTGATCTGCTGCTCGATGATCTGCGTCACCGAGTTTTCGACCGTCTCGGCCGAAGCACCCGTGTACTGGGCGCCGATGGTCACGCGGGGTGGAGCGATCTCGGGATACTGCTCCAGCGGCAGCAGCTTGATCGACAAAGCCCCGGCCAGCATGATGATGATGGCGATGACCCACGCAAAGATGGGCCGGTTGATGAAGAACTGAGCCATGTGTGTCGCCTGCCTTGCTTACTTCTTGGCAGGTGCATCGGCAGCGGCCTGCACGGGCGGCTCGCCCCGCTGGCTCTTGCGCTCGGCCTTGGCCTTCAGATCCACCTCCACGGTCTGAACCTTGTCGCCGGGCTTGATGCGCTGAAAGCCATCCACCATCACACGCTCGCCTGCTTTCAGGCCCGTCTTGAGCAACCAGAAAGCGCCTACGGCGCGGTCCAGTTCCACATCCCGCTTTTCAACCACATCGCCGTCCTTGACGACCATGACATTGGCACGGCCGGTCAGATCGCGGGTCACCGACTGCTGCGGCACCAGCAAGGCATCGGGTGCCAGGGCCGTTGGCAGCAAGGCCTTCACATACATGCCGGGCATGAGCATGCCGTCGGGATTGGGCACCTCGGCGCGCAGGGTCAGCGTGCCGGTCGTGTCGTTGACGATCACGCCCGCAAAGGCCAGCTTGCCCTGATGCGGGTAGTCGCTGCCGTCGTCGAGCTGGATGCGCACGGGAATCTTGTTGCCTTCCACCTTCTGGTAGCGGCCGGAATCCAGATCGCGCTTGAGCTGCATCAGATCGGTGCTGGACTGGGTGAAGTCCACATACATGGGGTCCAACCGCACGATGGTGGTGAGCGCCGTGGCCTGATTGGCTGTGACCAGCGCACCGGGCGTGACGGCAGACAGCGCGATGCGACCGCCGATAGGGGCTTCGATCCGGCTGTACTTGAGATTGATGCGTGCGGTTTCCAGATTCGCCTTGGCCACGGCCACATCCGATGCGGACTGGGCCGCCGCCGCCTGGCTTTCGTCAAACGCCTGCTTGCTGATCGCGTCGATCTTGACCAGCTCGGCATTGCGCCGTGCCGTTGCAGCCAGCGTGCGCTGGCTGGCTTCGGCCTTGGCAACGGCGGCCGCAGCACTGGCCTCGGCCGCCTTCAACGACGCGGCGTCGATCTGATAGAGCTGCTGGCCCTGTTTGACCAGAGCACCTTCGGTGAACAAGCGCTGCTGAATGATGCCCGAGACCTGGGGACGCACTTCGGCCGTCATGAAGGCACGGGTGCGCCCCGGCAGGCTGGCATCCAGCTGCTGGCTTTGCGACTGCAAGGTGACCACGCCGACCTTCGGCTCGGACTTGGGCGGGCCTTTTTGCTCCGCCTCGGGCTTGGAGCAGCCCGCCAGCGCAGTGGCAATCAGCATGGCTCCCACAGCCAGTGTCCAGCGCTGCTGGCGATGACCTTGCTGGCTTGCACTGGGAAGGCAAGAAAAATGCGCCTCTCGGCGCGGGCTCAGCGAAGCGGGCTGGTCAATCTTCATACGTGGAGCGGTCTGAACTAAAGAACTTGTCAACATTGTGCGCCGACAATATTAATAAAATGTAAAGCAGCCAAAGGCGCAATGACATGCCGGCAATCACCCGCTTGCCATTCTCCTGTCATGCGGGCATGCGGCGTCGCAGCGGTCTCTGGCTTGAGACACCACTGCAGAAAACCTTGGCAGCAAGGCTCCTCGTCATAACGGACTAGAGCCGGAACCCGCAAAACCCCGGAATCGGCAACTGGCTGCGCTCTCTATATCAGGACAAAAGCAGCTTTTGCTGCCAAATCAATGCTGCTGCTTGCCCGGACGTACGCGCAAGATGCTGAAAACTCCGGCCAGCGCCGCAAAACCGCCGGCCACAGCCAGCGCCAGCAGTTCAGCATTGCCGCCATGCCCGCCCGAGATGGCAAAGATGGTGGCCAGCACCACGGCACCCAGTGTCTGACCTGTCATGCGGGCAGAACTGAGCATGCCGCCCGCGGCACCGCTGCGCGACATGGGGGCCGAAGTGACGATGGTGTGATTGTTGGGCGACTGGTAGAGCGCGAAGCCGCTGCCCGCCAGCAGCATGCGCCAGACCATGTCCCAGTGCGCCACATCGACCGGCATGGCCGCCAACAGCCACAGTCCACAGGCAAACATGGCCATGCCGATGCCGCCCAGCAACCCGTCGGGATACTTGCCGATCAGGCGTCCGGCCACCGGCGCCGTCAGCACGGTGGCCAGCGGCCAGGCCGTGATCAGCATGCCTGCCTCCATGGGTGACAGACCGCGCGCCTCCAGCAGCAGGAACGGCAGGGCCAGATAGGACAGCATCTGCGCGCAGAAGGCCGAGACCGAGCCGCACATCGACAGTCGGAACACGGGAATGCGCATCAGATCGACGGGGAACAGCGGAGCTGTCTTGTGCCACTGACGGCGCAGATAGACATAGCCGACCACCAGCCCGGCGCCCAGCAGCCACCAGCCCGAAGGCATCAGCGGGCTGCCCGCAGCCCCCTGATCCTGCCCCATGCGCACGCCCAGTTGCTCACCGCCCAGGAAAAGCAGGGTGAACATCAGAATATTGAGCAATACGTCAAGCGCCGCTATCGGCTCGCCATTCTTGCGCACCACGGGGTTGGCCGGCAGCGCCTTGCGCCCCATCCACAAGGTCATCAAGCCCAGCGGCACGTTGATGGCAAACAGCCAGGGCCAGCTGGCAACCGACAGGATGGCAGCGGCCACCGAAGGCCCGGCCATGGACGAGGTCGCCACCACCAGCGAGTTGATGGCCATGCCGCGCCCCAGCATGGCACGCGGATAGGTCAAGCGCACCAGCGCCGCATTGACGCTCATGATGCCCGCTGCACCCATGCCTTGAAACACGCGCGCTGCAATCAGCGTGCTCAGCGAGCTGGCCAGCGTGGCCGCCACCGAGGCAATGACAAACACCGTCATGCCCAGCAGATAGATGCGCCGATAACCCAGGCGCTCGCCCAGGGCTGCCAGCGGCAGCAGCAGCACCAGGCCGGCCAGCTGATAGGCGTTGACCACCCAGAGTGTCAGGGCCGAGCTGGCCTGCAGCTCGCGCGCAATGGCGGGCAAGGCCAGATTGACAATGCTGCTGTCCAGCACCGACAGCGTCAGTCCCAGAATGATGACCAGCATGGCGCGGCCACGCGCACCGTCAGGCAGGCCGTCGTAGGCAGGGGAAGCTTGAGCAGTGCTCTCAGTCATGGGCGACTCGGTGCACACGGCCCAGCGTGATCCAGGTCAGCGCCACGCCCACCAGGGCGCCGGTCGCCATGCCCACCACCATGGGCAGGGGCTTGCCATTGGAAAAGTGCCCCACGATCTGCATGGCCGCAGCGCCGCTCAGCATCTGCAGCGTTCCCAGCAAGGCGGAGGCCGTGCCCGCAATCTCGCCATGCTCTTCCAGGGCCAGCACCGAGGTCGTGGGAATCACCAGGCCCATGAAGGCGCTGGCAATGAAGTACAGCACGATCAGCACCGCCAGCTTCTCGCCGCCCAGCAGGTAATAGAGCAGCAATGCTGCCATGGTCAGGCCCGAAGCAGAAGCCGCAGCCTTGACCACATTGACCAGGCCAAAGCGCTGGCCCAGCCGCCCCGTCAGCTGCGCCGCGCCGATAAAGGCGATGGAGTTCAGCGCAAACGCCATGCTGTACTGGGTGGACGAGAGGCCGTAGTAGTTGATGAGCACAAAGGGCGAGCCCGCCAGATAGACGAAAAAGCCCGCCATGGCGCAGCCGCCGATGAACACCAGGCCCAGGTAATGCCAGTCACGCAGCAGGACCAGATAGGCCTTGAGCGCACCGCCAAGGCTGCTGTCCAGCCGCGCCTCGGCCGTGCGGGTCTCTTCCACGCCACGCCACGTGGCGATCAGGCCCAGCACGGCTGCTGCCGCCACCACCCAGAACACGGCACGCCAGCCGGCCAGGGAAATCACGCCGCTGCCGGCCAGGGGCGCCAGAATCGGCGAGACGCTGAACACCAGCATCAGCAGCGACATCATGCGCGCGGCCGCGTGGCCGGTATGCAGATCGCGCACCACGGCACGCGGCACGGCCATGCAGGCCGCAGCACCCAGACCCTGCACAAAGCGAAACGCCACCAGGGTCTCGATATTCGGAGCCAGCGCGCATCCCACGCTGGCGACGGCAAAAACCGTCAGACCAAAGTACAGCGGCGGCTTGCGGCCCAGCATGTCGGAGACCGGCCCATAGAGCAGCTGGCCCACACCAATGGAGAGAAAGAACGCGGTCAGGCTGGCTTGCACGGCCCCGACCTGGGCATCCAGGCTGGCGCCGATCTGGGGCAAGGCCGGCAGATACATATCGATGGCGAAAGGCCCGATGGCCGACAACAGGCCCAGGATCAGAACCAGACGCAGGGAGACAGAAGCTTGCATAGGGGTGTGATTGTCGTGGTAACTTGATTTATGTGCTGAGCAATTGCCGGTTTCCTGTATGACCTTGCAGGCTCACGCCAGTCCGCCGGGCAGCGCCTGTGCCGAAGCCTTCAATTACGAGGCTTTAGACCCGGTCATCCAGGCGATGACTGCATGGACAACCAGCACAATGGGCTCAACCACCCTTCCCTGCTCTCGCCGTGACTGCTGCAAGCTCCTTCCCACGTCTGCCCTTTTCGCTGCCCACCGCGCTCGCTGCACTATGCTTGGCGGCTGGACCAACTGGTGCACAGCCCGCGCCTGCTGCCCCTGCCTTTCAGCTCTCGCCCGATGCCAGCATGGTGATAGACACGCGCGCCAGGCTGGCCTGGCCGCGCTGCGCCGAGGGCATGAGCTGGAATGGCAAGGCCTGCAGCGGCCAGGCCGAGGTCTTCAGCTACAAGCAGGCCATGAGCCATGCCGCAGAACGCAGCAAGGCCGAAAACCTGCGCTGGCGCCTGCCGCGCGTCAATGAACTCAAACGCCTGCTGGACCGCAGCAGCAAGCCCCAGGGCCTGAACCCGGAACTCTTTCCCAATGCGCCACGCGACTGGTACTGGACGGGTACGGCCGCCGTGAATGCCCAGCGCCTGAACACCTACAACTACGCCCAGGTGGACAAATCCAGCAGCCTCTCCGGCCTCTCGGCCCAGCAGGCCTGGGCGGTCAACACCGAGACACTGCAGGCCGTGCCCGATATGGGCAAGGGCAATGCCTTGCTGCTGCGCCTGGTGCGCCCTGCCACCGAGGCCGAACTCGGCACCCAGGCTCCGGCCGCACCATGAAAAAAGCCTTGCCGCTTTGGCAAGGCTTTTTCAACTCCCGCCGGCTCAGCCAGCGCGCAGCGCTGCCTTGAGGCTCTCGCCCAGTTCGGGCTTGTGCGCAAACGGATCCGTCGGGTTGCGGCCCTGAACCACATCTTCCAGGCGCACCTGCACCGAGCCCAGGGCCTGCGGGTGGCTGTAGATATAGAACTGGCCCGAGGCCATGGCATCGAACACCTTCTGCGCCACCTCGGTCGCCGTGACCTTGCCCGAGCCCACTGCCTTGTCGGTCATGGCCTGGCCTATCTTCTGGCTGGCCGTCAAAGGCTGCGCCTCCAGGCCTTGGGGACGGTTGCGCTCGCTATGACCTATGCCCGTGGGCACGAAGAAGGGGCAGAGCAGACTGGCACTGACCTGGTCCGAGACCAGGGCCAGGTCCTGGTACAGCGTCTCGGTCAGTGACACCACAGCGTGCTTGCTGACGTTGTAGATGCCCATGTTCGGCGGCGCCAGCAGACCTGCCATGCTGGCGGTATTGACGATATGGCCTTCGAAGGCGGGATCGGCCTTGGCGGCCTCCAGCATCATGGGCGTGAACAGGCGTACGCCATGGATTACGCCCCAGACATTGACGCCCAGCACCCATTGCCAGTCGGCAACAGTGTTTTCCCAGACCAGGCCGCCCGCGCCGACGCCCGCGTTGTTGAAGACAAAGTGCGGCGCACCAAAGGTTTCCTTGACTTCGGCTGCCAGTCGCTCCATCTGCGCCGCATCCGAGACATCGACCCTGCGCGCCAGCACCTTGGCACCGGCAGCCTTGAGCTCGGTCTCGGCCTTGTCCAGCGCCTCCTGCTGCACATCGACCAGCACCAGATTCATGCCTCTGGCGGCTCCGATGCGCGCGCACTCCAGCCCGAAGCCCGAGCCCGCACCAGTCAGAACCGCCGTCTTTCCCGCGAAATTCGTGATCATTTTTGTCTCCGTATTTATTTGGACGCAGCTCAAATGCGCTTCCACACTCGAAACCGGTGCGGCACAACCAAGGGACAGCAAGCAAGGGCCTATGCCGGCCGCGCCGCCCCGCAGCGAGGCTGTCGTCCCCCTTCCATAGCGCGCAGCGCGTAGAGAAAGGGGGCGCCCGGCTAGGGGAAGGCGCAAAGCGCCTCAGGGGGTTAGAGCAGCTTCACCAGCTGCTTGCCGAAGTTCTTGCCCTTGAGCAGGCCCAGGAACGCGCCGGGCGCCGAGGCCAGACCTTGGGAGATCGTCTCGCGCGGCTTGAGCTTGCCAGCTGCCACCAGACCGCCCAGCTCGGTCAGGGCCTCGCCCCAGACTTCCATGTGCTCGCTGACGATAAAGCCCTCGAGCTTGATGCGGTTGACCAGCAGCAGCGCCGGGTTGGCCAGCGGCAGGGGCTGGCCGTCATAGCCGGCAATCATTCCGCACAGGGCCACACGCGCAAAGGCATTGGTGCGCAGCAGCACGGCGTCGAAGATATAGCCGCCCACGTTCTCGAAATAGCCGTCGATGCCGTTGGGGCAGGCATCCTTCAAGGCCTTGGCCATGGTCTTGACATCGGGGTGCTCGCGGTAATCGATGCAGGCATCAAAGCCCAGCTCATGCACGGCGTAGCGGCATTTCTCGGCACCGCCCGCAATGCCCACCACGCGGCAGCCACGTGCCTTGGCCAGCGCCACAAAGGCGCTGCCCACGGCACCGGTGGCAGCGCTGACGACCATGGTTTCACCGGCCTTGGGGTTGATGATCTTGACCAGGCCATACCAGGCCGTCACGCCCGGCATGCCCACGGCGCCCAGATAGTAGGACAGCGGCACATGGGTGGTGTCGACCTTGCGCAGCGCGCCGGGCACGCTGGGGTCGAGCAGCGAATATTCCTGCCAGCCGCCCATGCCGACCACCTTGTCGCCGGCCTTGAACTTGGGGTGGCGGCTCTCGACGATCTCGCCTACCGTGCCGCCCTGCATGACCTCGCCCAGCGGCTGGGGCTGGGCATAGCTCTTGGAGTCGTTCATGCGGCCGCGCATATAGGGGTCCAGGCTCAGATAGTGGTGGCGCACCAGCACCTGGCCCTCGCCCACCGTGGGCAGCGGCGACTGCACCAGCTTGAAATTGCTCTCCACCGCCTCGCCCTGGGGGCGATTGTCCAGAAGGATTTGCTGATTGACCGTCATGTTTCGTCTCCTGTTTGAACTTCAGATTTCATAGCTGCAAGCGTTTGACATGCCTCACACTTGAAGCCGATAACACACAAAACAACGATAGGAAAAGCGGTGTCCGCTCATAAAAACAGAGCAACCGATCCGTACTCAATCCGTGGGCAGGGCTTGCAATCCGCCTTCGGCCGCAGGCCTGCGCTTCATGTACTTGAAGGTGCCCGTGGCATGTACGCAGAGTCGGCCCTGTGCATCGTAGATGCGGCCTTCGGTAAAAGCCATGGTGCCGGTGCGATGCAGCAGCACGCCCTTGCCCACCAGCGGGCCGTTGGCCGCCTGCATGAACGAGGTTTTCATCTCGATGGTGACCACGCCCAGATCGAAATCCACGCTGCGCGCAGCCACGGCCATGGTCACATCCATCAGCGTCATCGAGGCTCCGCCATGGGTGATGCCGAAGGAATTCAGATGTTCGGGACGCGGTGTGAAGTGCAGCTCGGACTCACCGTTCTCCATCTTGTGGAGGGTGAAGCCCAGCTCATGCACAAAGGGAATTTCAGGACCAAATGACAACACCGCGAAACCTTTCAGAAGAGTGATGCGCCGCAGACCGCAGCAGCTGAACCGTGAATGTAAGCGCGGCGGACAGCCTCAGAATGCTGCGCCGCACAAAAACATGACTCACCCTTCATCCGCCACTATCAACCGCCGACCAGAGCGCTCACGCCGCCATCCACGGCCATCCACTGGCCCGTGATGTGCTTGCCGGCGTCGCTGGCGTAGAGCAGCGTCAGCCCCTTGAGATCCTCATCATCGCCCAGGCGGCGCAGCGGGGCATGGGAGCGCATTTCGTCCTCGCCCAGTGTCTCGATCAGCACGGCCGCCATCTTGGTCTTGAAAAAGCCCGGGCAGATGGCGTTGACGGTAATGCCGTGCTCGCCCCACTCGCCGGCCAGAGCGCGCGTGAAATTGATGACTGCGCCCTTGGAGGTGTTGTAGGCAATGGTCTTCATGCCCGTGGGATTGCCGCCCAGGCCGGCGATCGAGGCCAGATTGATGATGCGGCCGCTCTTGCGCTCCAGCATGGACAGGCGGGCGATCTGCTGGCTCAGCAGAAAATAGCCGCGCACATTCAGGTTCATCACCTTGTCCCAGGCAGCCGTCGGGTGGTCTTCGGCCGGCGCACCCCAGCTGGCTCCGGCATTGTTGATCAGAATGTCCACATGGCCGAGACGCTGCACGGCCTCCTTGGCCAGGCGCGTGATATCGGCCTCGTCCGAGCAGTCGGCAGCAATCCAGTCGGCCTCTATGCCAGCGGCCTTAAGCTCGGCTGCGGCCTCTTCCAGATCCTTGGCCTTGCGCGAGCTCAGCAGAATCTTCGCGCCGGCCTCGCCCAGCGCATGCGCCATCTGCAGACCCAGGCCACGCGAGCCGCCGGTCACCAGGGCCGTCTTGCCCGAGAGGTCGAAAAGTTGCTGCACCGTACGTGTCATTCTCATGTCTCCTGTTTGTTTTCAAGGTTCAAACCGGGTGCGCAGTGCCTTGCAAGGCCTGCCCGTCAAAAGCTGCATGAATTGTGCGGGCGCCTCAGACGCTGTGTTGTCACCTGCGTGTCGGCGCTGTCCCGCAGGTGGCAGAGCCCGCGCTGGCGCGGCTTGCAGGGTCTGCCAGCTGCAGCAAGGCAAAGCGCATCCGGCGCCTTCAATCGGCAAACAGCGACTGCGTGCCGCCCCAGGCCCCGCCTTCGATCTCCAGCATGCGCAGCTTGGTCAAAGCGCCCTGACCGCCCGAGAAGCCTCCCGGTGCCCGCCCTGCGGCCAGCACGCGATGACAGGGAACAATCGGCGCAAACGGATTCGCACCCAGGGCCTGGCCCACGGCGCGCGCAGCACCGGCCTCACCCAGCGCTGCTGCAACTTCACCATAAGTGCTGGTCCGGCCTGGCGCCAGGGCGCGCGTGAAGGCATAGACCCGGCTGTGAAACGCAGGCACGGCAAACTCATCCAGCGCGATCTGCTGAAGATCGGGCAGACCAGCGGCCGACTCCTGCCCAAAGGCCTGGCGCATATCGCCCAGCACGCCGAAAGCCGCGGCCTCTGCACCGGGCTGCGCCCAGGCCTGTTCGCCCTGAGAACTCAGGCCTGCCAGCAGACACTGCACCCCGGCCATGGCCTGCAGCGCAAAGCCCGGAACCGCGGAGATGGAGGTCACGGCGCCATAGGCCGCAGGCCCGCGCTGCGGCTGCAGCGCATGGCGTTTGCTCAGGCCCAGCAGCATGCGCTCCCGGGTCTCGCCCCAGCTGGCCTCGGGCAGTTGCACGGCGCAGATGGCAGCGGCAGTCCAGGCCAGACCACAGACACCGATGCGCGTGACAAACAGGGCATGGCCGGGAAACGGCAACGAAGCAGCGTGATTCATGGCCACAGTCTACAAAACGCAGCCAGAGGTGGCTGTTTAAAAATTCCCCAAGAACTGGATACAAAAACAGTTAATTACTGTATATTTAAACAGTCAAAACACTGTGGATATACGGACATGCAAGAAGCCCATTTCACCGTCTCTCTTTGCGACTACCCCGAGCTGCCCGAGGACAAACGCCAGCAGGCCGAGGCACGCTATGCGCGTGTGCTGGCCCGCCAGCTCGGCGGAGAGGAACAGGTCGGACAAGCCCTGTCGCTGGTGCAAGGCCTGGAAGACACCCCGCCCGAAGAAATCACCGACGACGCCAAGCTCACCTTCCAGCGCTGGATGAAAGCCGCCCGCGCCGCGGCCGAGGCCGGCCTGCAAGGCATTGGCGGCACCGAAAGCTGTTTTTTCGATGTGCGGCGCATCTACCACTGAGTGAACGGACGCGGGCGGCGCGAGTCCCGAGGCCGTCAGCGCCGGCCCGGGCCGCCAACCATTGCAAGGGACATGTGCCGCCCTGGCCACAGGAGCTCGCTGCAATGCCTACACTGGCGGCTTGTTTGACCGTGTGACTGTTCTCTCTCCATGCAAGCCCTGCTAGCCGCCATTGCCCAGATGCCCTTCCCCACCGATGCCCAGCGCATCTTTCATGGCCGTGGCGGGCGGTATCCGGGCTGCGAGCAGATCTCGCTGGATGCTTTTGCGCCCGTCATCGTGCTGACCAGCTTTGCCCCCATGGAGGAAGCCCAGCTGAGCCAGATTGGTCAGGCGCTGGAGCAGCGCTGGCAGCAGATCGCCCCTGCAGGACTGCCTCTGACCTGGGCCTTCCAGACCCGCGAAAGCGGCGGCAAGGTCGAAACTCGCGTCATGGCCGGCGAGCTGCCCGAGCCGCATGTGGTCACAGAGAACGGCGCCCGCTATCTGATCCATATCGCACGCGGGCAGAACCACGGCCTGTTCCTCGACATGGCCGCCGGCCGCGACTGGGTGCGCCGGCAGGTACTGGCCCATGAGCGGCCCGAGCGCATGAAGGTGCTCAATCTGTTTGCCTATACCTGCGCGTTCTCGGTCGTGGCCAAGCTGGCCGGCGCGGGCCAGGTTCTCAATATGGACATGAGCAAGGGCGCTCTGGCCACGGGTCAGCACAACCATCAACTCAACGGCGTCAAGGCCGGCGCCAGCTTCGCCGCCCACGATATTTTCAGCAGCTGGGGCAAGATCAACCGCAGCGGACCGTACGACCTGATCGTCGTGGACCCACCCAGCTACCAAAAAGGCAGCTTCATCGCCACCAAGGACTATGCGCGCCTGATGCGCCGCCTGCCCGATCTGCTGGTGCCGGGCGGCCAGGTGCTGCTGTGCCTGAACGCCCCCGAACTCGGCACCGACTTTCTGCGCGAGCAGATGGCGGAAATCGCACCCGAGCTCCAGTTCGTCGAGCGCCTGGCCAACCCGGCCGTATTTGCCGATGTGAACGAAGAGCGCAGCCTCAAAGTCATGGTCTATCGCGCTCCTGCGCTAGCAGCGGACCAGCAGCCATGAGCGACTGCACAGACAATCTCCACGGCCTGCCTCTGCAGCCCATGGACCCGGCTCTAGCACGCACGCTGCAGCGCTTTGCCCGGCTTGATGCGGAGACGCCGACCCCGCAGCTCGACTATGTGCAACGCCGGCGTCTGCTCAGCGAGCTGCAGGCAGGGCTGATTCGCTCCGCCCTGCCCGGCATTTCCAGGGCCGAGCATTTTGTGGCCGCCGAGGGCCGCGAGATCTGCGTGCGCAGCTATCGCAAGCAAGGTGCGGGCAGCGGCCGGACGCTGGTCTGGCTGCATGGCGGCGGCTGGATGGTGGGCGATCTCAACACCCATGACGACCTGTGCGAGCATCTGGCCCAATTTAGCGGCCATACCGTGCTGTCCGTGCATTACCGCCGCACACCAGAGAGCCGCTTTCCCGCGCCGCTGGACGATGTGATGGCCGTGCTGCAGTGGCTGAGCGATATGCGCGGACTGCTGCCTTTGGCGACCGACCAGGTCCTGCTCGGAGGCGATAGCGCTGGCGCCCATCTGGCACTGGCTGCGGCGGTGCGCCAGATTCAGCAACCCAGCGATGCCTCCCGCATCGCTGGCCTGCTGCTGCTCTACCCGCCGCTTGAGCCCGATCAGGACAATGACAGCATGCGCCGCTTTGCCACAGGCTTCGGGCTCACGCCCGCCGCCATGCAGCGCTACTGGCAGGAACTGGGCAGGCCCGAGGGCCAGGCCTCGCAATGGCTGACGCCGGGCTGCTGCAGCGCAGCCATCGCTGCTTTGCCGCCCACGCTGCTGATGACGGCCAGCCACGATATTCTGCGCGACGAGGCCGAAGCCTTTGCCCATGCAGCCCAGGCCCTGGGCGCACCGCTGCAGCTTTTGCGCGCGCCGGCCATGGTCCACGGCTTTGCGCGCATGCTGGCTGCCAGCCCGGCGGCGCGTCAGCAGGTCGAGCTCGCCTGCTCGGCCTGGGCGGAACTAATAGGCCGCCAACGTCCTCAGAGCAAATAAGCTTTGTTCTCCAGACGGGTAGCGGCATGGCCGTGCAGGTGTACGCTGCACGGCGCCGGGCGCCGCCCCGCCCCTTTCAAACACAGTACCTCGACGCTGATGCATCAAGCATCCGACGCTCGCCGCCATATCTTTCTTAGTCATGAGTCCAACTTCCACCACCCCACAACAACTGATGCGCCTGGCCGTGGACCTGGCCCATGCCAACCGCCTCAAGGGCGGCCGCCCGTTCGGCGCCGTGCTCGCCCAGGGAAATGAAGTCGTTGCCACCGGCGTCAACGAAATCATTGCCAGCCACGACCCCAGCACCCATGCCGAAATGCAGGCCATACGCGCGGGCACGCAAAAACGCGCCAACCCCAGCCTGGCAGGCCTGTCCATCTATGCCAGCGGCCACCCCTGCCCCATGTGCCTGGCCGCCCTGGTCATGAATGGCGCCGAACAGGTGTTCTTCGCCTTCGACAACCAAGACGCCGCGCCTTACGGCTTGTCCAGCGAGGGGACATACCAGCGCCTGCGCCTGTCGCTGACGCCGCAGCCGCTGCCCATCACCCGCATCGACACCGGCATCCGCGCGGCCCAGCTCTATGGGGATGAGGCCTGGCCCGTCGCCTGATCCTCGTTGCCGCCAAAACCATAACAACAAACCGTGCTGCCCAGGACGAGCGGCGCGCACACCGGCGCGCCGCAGCGCAGCCAGCCCCCGAGCTTCATGACATCGACATCTTCCCGAACACACCACGTGCCACCATTGCTGTGGCTGGCCGTGGTGATACTGGTCACCATCAATCTGCGCCCCTTTCTGACGGCTCCGGGCCCCTTGGCACCGACCATACAGCAGGCCACGGGCATGGATTTGCGCAGCTTTTCCTGGCTCACGCTGCTGCCCATGGCGCTGATGGGCATTGGTGGCTGGCTTGCTCCCACGGCATTGCGACGCTGGGGCGCGCGCGCCGCCATTTGCGCCTCGTTGCTGCTGATTGCGCTAGGCTGCGCCCTGCGCCTGACGCCTGCAGGAGCTGCGAGCGGCAGTCTGCTGATCGTCACGGCCGGCCTCTGCGGCGCGGGCGTGGCGCTGGCACAAAGCATTCTGCCGGGGCTGATCAAGCGCCAGTCTCCCCACAACGTGGCGCCCATGATGGGCCTGTATTCAGCCGCGCTCATGGGCGGCGGTGCACTCAGCGCCCAGCTCTCGCCCATGGCCATGCAACTGGGTCTGAGCTGGCAGGCTTCGCTGGCCATCTGGGCCATCCCAGTGCTGCTGGCATTGCCGCTGGCCTGGCATGCGCTGACGCTGATGCACGAGCCCGTTGCCCTTGCACCCTCCGTGCCGCTGGTACAAGCCGACAGCGACACCGGCTGGCTGCTGCGCCGTGGCCGCACCTGGCTGCTGCTGATCAGCTTCGGCCTGATGAACGGCGGTTATGGCTCCACCGTTGCCTGGCTCGCTCCGTTCTATCAAACCCATGGCTGGACGGCCACGCAAAGCGGCTCGCTGCTGGCCATCTTGTCGATTGCGCAGGCCGCATCGGCGTTGGCCATGCCCGCTCTCGCGCGCCGCAGCCTGGACCGTCGCTGCTGGCTCATGCTGGCCTTGCTGCTGCAGATCATCGGCTTTGCCGGCCTCGGGCTCTGGCCCGAGGCCATGCCCACACTCAATGCCATCGTGCTGGGTCTGGGTCTGGGCGGCTGCTTTTCGCTCTTCATGCTGGTGGCGCTGGACCATCTGCCATCGCCAACACAGGCCGGCGCCCTCAACTCGCTGATGCAGGGCGGCGGCTTCATCCTCGCCGCACTGGCCCCTCTGGTCATGGCACAGTTGCACCAGATCAGCGACAGCTGGATGACGGGCTGGCTTTATCAGGCCGGCGTCGCCGCGCTGGTCTGCCTGCTGGTGACACGCTTCAACCCCCAGGGCTACCCGCAAGCCATGCAACAGCCTTGAGCACGGCATTGCGATCCCCAAAAAAAGGGCCTGGAAACTTCCAGGCCCTTTTTCCTTTTCGTTTTTACGCGGACTACTCGTTGACCAGCAGTTGCAGCCCATGCGCCTCGGTCGGCAAGGGTACCTCCCATCGGTGCAACATGCCCAGCAATGCGGCATTGCCGAGCGTGGTGTCGCGCTTGCTGTTGCGCGCCAGCAAGGTGGACCTGCTTGCCTCCAGATGCACCAGTTCCACCTGCGCGCCATAGGCCAGGCACAGCTCCAGCGTCTTGCCGCGCATCTGCCTGGACAGATGCGTGGCATTCCAGACAAAAGCGGCCTTGGCGCGCAGCAGGCTCTTGGCCTTGTCCACCGCATGATGGGCCGCAGCGCCCTCGTTCTCGCCGTGGCGCAGGCCCAGTTCGGTGCGCGCATCGTCAAACGACACCACGGGCAGGCCCGCATGATGCCGGGCCACCCAGTGGTTCTTGCCCGATGCAGGCAGACCGCACATGACGATGACGCGCGAGCCCGGCTCTTCGTGCAAGGCGTAGTCCGGGTGCAACTCGGCACCGCGGAAATAGCGCACTGCCGTCTCGGCCGAAGCAAAGCTGCGCGGCTTGCGCAAACAGCCCTCCTCCAGCGCAAGCTCCCTGAACAGCTCGATATTCACCAGCACATTGCCCACATCGGGGCAGATGCGGCCGCGAATATCGGCACGGGCCAGCAGCACCAGCAAATTCAGATCGACCTGCCAGGACAGCTCTCTGACCATGAACTCGGGCGAGACGCCTCGGCGCGAATCGGCAAAGGCGAAGAACGGCACCTGATGCACTGCAATCAGGCGGCAGACCGCCTCGCGCCGGGCCACGGGCGCGCCCGCCTCCCAGAGCATGAGCCGCGCATCGAGTGCACCCCGGCGCGAATGGCCGGGCTGCGAGATGCGGCCGTCGTCGGCTATCTGCGTGGTCGAGCACTTGGCGACATCGTGCAGCAGCGCGGCCAGAAAGACTGTCTCGCGCTCCTCGTTGGTGAGCCCTGCATAGTCGCCGTCCTGCAGCAGCTCGGTCACCACCATCTGCGTATGCGTCCAGACATCGCCTTCGGCATGGTAGATCGGATCTTGCGGCGTGGTCTTGGCCAGCTCCAGTTGCGGAAAAGCCTCCAGGCAGGCCGCCCAGTCCACCGCATGGTGAGCGGAATGCGGCACCAGGGCCGCGATCTGTTTCCAGCTCCACATAAATTCTCCTTTCACCGCAGCCTCCTCATGAAAACCACGGTTTTGATAGCTATCAACGCTTGTTGGACAAGCCTCACCAGCTTTTTTGAATCTTGTTGGCAAAAATATCGACGCCTGTGCGCAGACCGTTGGCGACAATGGGCCGCTCGCTGTGGTGCGAGCCCGACTCCAGGATCACCTGCACGAAGTCGGAGCGCACGAACTTGTAGCGCTCCACGGTCTGGCCGTTTTCCTCGACCTTGATGTACAGACCTTCGGCCAGCTCGGATCGGTCGGTCTGGCGCCAGGCCAACGGCAGATCCAGCTTCTGTCTTTGCACCTGATCCTCGAACATCGCCTTCCAGCCTGTGCTGCGCCCCAGAGATGGTGTCAGCAATGCCAGCAAATCCTGCATGCGCCTCGGTGCGATGCCCGCAGAGCACGGGCACGGACACCACGGGCACACCGTCCAGCAGCGCGTGGCGCTGCGGCGTGTCCAGAAACTGCTGCGCCGAGCGGTCCCAGATGTCGAACTCGCAAAACCAGTGCGGCAAGGCGTCGTAGTACAGAGAATGCTTGGCATACAGCCATTCGCCATACATCACATAGCGATCGTCCAGCAGCGCCATCAGCGCGCTCTCATGAGCTCGGGCCCATTGCTTGTAGGCGTTGAACTGACGCTCGCGCCCGCCCATCTGATCGGCTTGCAGATAGTGGCCGCGCGACTGCAGCAGCAAGCTGCCGCCGGCACCAAAGCTCAGTGCCGCATTGGCGCCGTCCAGCTTTTCCTCGACCACGATATGCCGGCCGGCCAGCGCATCGTAAGGCACGGCATCTGCCTGATCGCCGATCTGCAGCCGCGAGCCACGCAGATGCGGCGTGCGCGGATATTTGAGGATCTCCAGATTGAATAGATGTGGTGAAGTCATGTTGTGCTTTCCTAAAAGGGAATAAGCCACGCGCAAAAAAAGGCGCGGCAGACAAATCAAGGACATGGACAGCGCCGCTCTCCGCTGCCATCGGAAAAAGACAGAACCCAAGCAGCCAAGCAAAGGGCCGGCCTGGAGTTCAGAGAGTGGGAGGAGCTTGGAGCCCGAATGCAATTCAGGCCAGAGACGCCAAGCAGGAAGATTGCCGCCCTTCACAGAGCGGGAGTTCCACACCGCAGCGCACACGCGAGAAAGATCAGCGTGTGACGAAGTCGTTTAGCTCAAACGAATACGGCGGGACATGGTGCACCTCGAAAATGAGAGCGAATAGCGCAGGTGGAGCAAGGCTGGCGAGTGTATTTGCTTGCAAGCCCAACTGCCAAGCGCTTGACCGAAACTTGTTGCGCAAAGAACACGAAACGGTTTCACAGAGATGAAACAGAGACTGGTTACAAATCGTAGTTTTCTTCCTGCACCTGCCAAACTCTCAATGACATCTGCACAGACCTTGCGCCAACCTCTTCTGATTTCCCTGATCGCAGCCGCTGCCCTGGCCGCCTGCGGTGGCGGTGACAACAACACGAACAGCACCACACCAGCGCCTGCTCCGATTCCTGAAGTCCCGGCGCCGGCACCCGAGCCCGAGAAGACGCCCACCTCGCTCACGCTGGAGAAAATCGGCAGCTATCAGTCGGGCATTTTTCTGCAGAGCGCCGCCGAAATTACGGCTTTCGATCCTGTCACCAAGCGCGGCTTTGTGGTCAACGCCCAAAAGGGTGCGCTCGACGTGCTGGACATCAGCAACCCCGCCGCACCGCGCATGCTGGCCAGCCTGAATGCCACAAAGCTCTCGCTGGGTGCGGGGGCCTCCATCAACAGCGTGGCCGTGCATGGCGGCCTGGTGGCTGCAGCCGTGCAGGCATCGGTCAAGACGGACAAGGGCATGGTCGTCATCTATGACGCCGACAAGCTCGGCGTGATCGCCGAAGTGCCCGTGGGCGCCCTGCCCGATATGCTGACCTTCACCCCCGACGGCAAGACCATTCTGGTCGCCAACGAGGGCGAGCCCAGCGATGACTACCAGATCGACCCCGAAGGCTCGATCAGCGTGATCGATGTGAGCACGCCCGCCAAGCCCGTGGCGCGCACTGCCGACTTCAAGGCCTTCAACAGCCAGAAGGCGCAGTTGCTGGCCAAGGGCGTGCGCATCTTCGGCCCAACCGCAGACGGCCTGGGAACGGCCGCCGTGGCCAACGACCTGGAGCCCGAATACATTGCCGTGGCCCCGGACGGCAAGACGGCCTGGGTGACGCTGCAGGAAAACAATGCGCTGGCCATCGTGGACATCGCCAGCGCCACCGTGACCGATGTGGTGGCTCTGGGCTACAAGGATCATGGCGCGGCCGGCAACGAGCTGGACTTCGCCGACAGCGACGGCAAGAGCCCGGTCATCAACATCACCCAGGCCGCCAATGTGTTTGGCATGTACCAGCCCGACTCCATCGCCGCCTACAAGGCCGCCGACGGTGCGACCTATCTGGTCACTGCCAACGAAGGCGATGCACGCGCCTGGGGTGAAGGCAACAAGAGCTATTTCGGCACGGCCGCCGACAAGACGGCCAACACCCCGGCCACGGCGGGCGATATGAGCAAGGGCTTTGTGGAAGAGTGGCGCATCAAGCACCTGGTGCACAAGGACGGCTTTCTGCGCCGCGCGGGCGACGATCTGCCTGCCCATCTGGCTCAGCTGGCCAGCGGCGCCTATCTGAATGCCAGCAACTTTGCCTGGTGCGGCGCGGTCGGCACAGACCCCAAGACCTGCCGCGACGATGACAAACTGGGCCGCCTCAAGGTCACCTGGACCATGGGCTACCAGACCGACAGCAGCGGCAACCCCGTCAAGGATGGCAAGGGCTACCTGACCTATGACAGGCTATACGCCTATGGCGGCCGCTCCATCTCCATCTGGGATGCCAAGGGCAAGCAGGTCTGGGACTCTGGCGCGGCCATCGAAAAATTCATCGCCAGCCCCGAATGCAAGCTGGGCGCCAGACGTGACATTGCCTGCGCCACCTACTTCAACACCGGTCATGACGAAACGGCCAGGCTCGATGCGCGCAGCAGCGCCAAGGGTCCCGAGCCCGAAGGACTGACCGTGGGCCAGATCGGCACCAAGACCTTTGTCTTTGTGGGCCTGGAACGCATGGGAGGCATTCTGGTGTTCGACATCACCGACCCCAAGGCACCCAAGCAGATCGACTATCTGAACACTCGCGAAAACTGGACCGCCAGCTTTGACAGCAAATCCGCGCTGGCAGGCACTGCACTCAGCGATGTGGGCGATCTGGGCCCCGAAGGCCTGCACTTCATTTCTGCCGCCAAGTCACCCAACGGCAAACCCTTGCTGATGGTGGGCAACGAGGTCAGCGGCACCACGGCCATCTACCAGCTCAATCTGCAATATTGAAACCTGCAGACAAGCAATCGCTTTCATGCCAAGCCCCGTCCCCACGGGGCTTTTTGCTATTCAAATCAAGCAAAGACTGCACCGAGGGTTTCTCAATTACGTAACAATAAGCGCCAGCGGTCGGTGTACCGCCTATGGGTTCCCATTCGCCGCAAGCCAGACGCTTGCGACCTACTAAACCGCCGTGTATCCGGACGGCGGTGGCTTTTTGAACGGAGCACTTAATGACGCACTCTTTCGCTCGCCGCCAGGCGCTGCGCGGCTTGGCCGTGGCAGCTCTCGCCTCCTCTTCCCTGCTGTCCGCAGCGCATGCAGACACCCCCGCCGTGCTGCGCGTCTCGGCCATTCCTGACGAAGCACCGACCGAGCTGCAGCGCAAGTTCAAGCCCCTGGGCGAATACCTCTCGCAAGCCACCGGCATGAAGGTGGTGTTCACCCCCGTATCCGACTACGCAGCCGTGGTCGAGTCCCTGGCCACCAAAAAGCTGGACCTGGCCTGGCTGGGCGGTTTCACCTATGTGCAGGCCAAGATTCGCACCAACGGCACGGCCATCCCCATTGTGCAACGGGCCGAAGATGCGGTCTTCACCAGCAAGTTCATCACGGCCGACCCCGCCATCAAGACGCTGGCCGACCTCAAGGGCAAGACCTTTGCCTTCGGTGCACCTTCGTCCACCTCAGGCAGCCTGATGCCGCGTTTCTTCCTGCAGCAGGACGGCCTGAACCCCGAAAAAGATTTCAAGACCGTGGCCTACTCGGGCGCGCATGACGCCACCGTGGCCTTTGTGGCCGCAGGCAAGGCCGAGGCCGGCGTGCTCAACACTTCGGTGTGGGACAAGCTGGTCGAATCCAAGAAGGTGGACACGAGCAAGGTGCGCGTGTTCGCCACGACGCCCACCTACTTTGACTACAACTGGACGGTGCGCGGCGACCTGGACCCAGCCATCGTCAAGAAACTGACTACTGCCTTCCTGGCACTGGACCCCAGCAAGCCAGAGCACAAGGCCATCATGGACCTGCAGCGCGCCTCCAAGTTCATCGCCACCGACTCCAAGAACTACGACGGCATCGAAGCTGCCGCCAAGTCCGCCGGTCTGCTGAAGTAAGAAATTCAGCTTTTTTGACTGCCAACGCTTATTTATCAGGCGTTGGCAGCTATTGTTTTCAGAGTATTCGTCTCATGAGCTTCATGCTGGACGATGTGGGCCTGACCCACAGCAACGGCTTTACCGCCCTGTCCCATATCTCCTTGTCCGCCATCCAGGGCGAGAGCATTGCGCTCATCGGCCCCTCGGGCGCCGGCAAGACTTCGCTGCTCAGCACCATAGGCACAGCCTACCTGCCCACGGCAGGTCGCATGCAGGTGCTGGGCCGGACCGCGTCTGCGCAATCCGCCGCCCGCGAACTCAAGGCTTTGCGCAGCCGCATCGGCACCGTGCACCAGGCCGCCCCCATTCCGCTGCGTCAGCGCGTAGTCACGGCCGTGCTGGCCGGCAAGCTCGGCCAGTGGCCGCTGTGGAAGGCGCTGGCATCGCTGGCCTATCCGCAGGACATTGCGGGCGCGCGCGAGGCCCTGGCCCGCGTGCAGCTCGAGGACAAGCTGTTTGCACGCTGCGACCAGCTCTCCGGCGGCCAGCTGCAGCGCGTGGGCATTGCCCGCGTGCTCTACCAGCAGGCCGAACTGATTCTGGCCGACGAGCCGGTCTCGGCCCTGGACCCTGCACTCTCGCAGGCCACGGTGCAGTTGCTGGTGCGGGAAGCCGCCGCGCGCAAGGCCACGCTGGTGGCCAGCCTGCATGCCGTCGATCTGGCGCTGGCCAACTTTGCCCGCATCGTCGGCGTGCGCGATGGCCGCCTGGCCTTTGACCTGCCGGCCGCGCAGGTCAGCGATGCGCAGTTGCAAGCGCTCTATGCCCATACCGATGGCAGAGCGGCCGACTTGCCCATGCTGCACAACCGCCTGGCTCAGCGCGATCCCGCCAGCATCACGCCCACTCCCATCCAGGTGAACGCATGCCGGTAGACATGCTCGAGCAAGCCCGGCCATCACGCCGCGACCCCTCTGCTCGCGGCCGCCTGAGCGGCCTGATCCTGACCCTGGTCGTGCTCTGGCCCATGCTGCAGACCTCGGGCTTTTCGCTCAAGCCGCTTTTCGATGCCGACAATCTCAAAGTCATCGGCGGCTTTCTCGCGCAGTTTCTGCCGCCCGAGACCAGTAGGGAGTTTCTGGCCTATCTGGCTCAGGCCACGCTGGAGACCCTGGCCATCGCCACGGCCGGCATGGCGCTGGCCTTTGTGATTGCCGTACCCATGGCCTATCTGTCCACGGGCGCGGCACGCGAGAGAGTCACGCTCAACCCCATCGCCCGCAGCGTGCTCACCATCCTGCGCGGCATTCCCGAGCTGGTCTGGGCTCTGGTGTTCGTGCGTGTCTTCGGCCTGGGCCCGGCAGCCGGTGTGCTGGCCCTGGGCCTGACCTATGGCGGCATGCTGGCCAAGGTCTATGCGGAAATTCTCGAATCCACCGACCCCGCCCCGGCCCGCGCCCTGCGTGCCAGCGGCACCGGCCGTATCCAGGCCCTGCTCTATGGCCTGCTGCCCCAGGCTGCCAAGGAGCTGACCTCCTACACCGTCTACCGCTGGGAATGCGCGGTCCGTGCCTCGGTGGTCATGGGCTTTGTCGGGGCGGGGGGCCTGGGCCAGCTCATGGATCAGGCCATGAAGATGCTCAACGGCGGCGAAGCCGCCAGCATTCTGCTGGCCTTCATGCTGCTGGTGGCGGCGGCCGATCTGCTTTCCTGGTGGCTGCGTCGCGCGCTCGACGCCGCGCCTGCTGCGCGCGCCCAGCCCTTCGGCTGGCGAACCGGCACATTTCTGCTGGCTGCCTGCGCGGCGCTATGGGCCAGTCTGCGGCTTCTGGATATTGATTTCTCTGCGCTGTTCACGGCAGATGCTGCCGCCAGCATGGGCGACTTCGTGCGTGGCTTTTTCCCGCCCGATCTGAGCCAGTCCTGGCTGCTCAAGGTGCTGCAAGGCATCTGGGAGACCCTGGCCATCTCCATAGTCGGCACCTTGCTGGCCGCGATCGCGGGCCTGCTGCTGGCCCTGCCGCGCTGGCGTGCGCCATGGAATGTGGTGCTTAACGTGCTGCGCTCCGTGCCCGAGCTGGTCTGGGCCACGATCACCGCGCTGGCCGTGGGCCTGGGCCCGTTTGCCGGTGCGCTGGCCCTGGCCCTGCATACCACCGGCGTGCTGGGCCGCCTGTTTGCCGAGGCCTTGCAGAATGCTCCGGCCGCCCCCGCGAATGCGCTCAAGCTCAGCGGCAGCAATCGCCTGCTGGCATTTTGCTATGGCACCCTCCCTGGCGCAGCGCCGCAGTTGCTGGCATACACGCTGTACCGCTGGGAAATGAATATCCGCATGGCGGCGATTCTGGGCTTTGTGGGTGCCGGCGGTCTGGGCCAGCTGCTGTACTTCGAGCTTTCGCTGTTCCACTATGCCCAGGCCAGCACCGTGATCATGGCCATGCTTTTGCTGAGCATTGCCGTGGACTGGAGCAGCGCCGGCCTGCGCCGTGCCATGCGTTGAGACAGTTGACGCGGTGCCCAGGCACCGAATCAGCTTCATCCGTTCCTCCATCACATCCGCCGCGCAGCCCCCCAGATGGGCCAACGCGGCCAGCGATCCGGTCTGCATCCAGGTCTCGATGAGAGTTGAAACCTGAATGACTTCAGCCACACCTGGCACCGCTTAGAGCGATGCTGCTTCACACTCCCAGTGGCAGGTCGGCCTTCTTCAGCGTGCGCAGCACAAAGCTGGACTGGCTATGGCGTATGCCCTTGATCTTGTAGAGCTTTTCGCGCAGCAGGCGCTCGTAATCGCGCGTGTCCTTGACAACGATACGCAGCAGATAGTCGTACTCGCCCGAAACCAGATGCGCCTCCACTACCTCGGGAATGGTAGCCAGCACCTCGCCGAACTTCTCCAGCGTGTTGTCCGAGTGGCTGTCCAGCGTGACCATGACCAGAACCGAATCGGCCAGTCCCAGCGCCTGCGGGTTCAGACGCACGGTATAGCCCTCGATCACGCCGGCCTCCTCCATCTTCTTGATGCGGGCCCAGCATGGTGATGCACTCAGACCCACGGCCGCGCCAATCTCCTGCAGACTGGCGCGCGCGTTAGCCTGTAATGCAGCAAGAATCTTTTTATCCAGAGTATCCATATCTTGGAATTTACCGCCAAAAATTCAAAAACAGAAAAATTTTCTGTAGCAACACTGTATTTACAGAATTTGAAGCAACATTTTCTGCACTGCAACATGCACACTTGAGTCCATGGAAGCACGTTTACCGACGCAGCAAAACCATTCAACATACCGCGCCGTTTACCGTCAGCATCCGGTTGGTTGATCCGCAATACGCATATGCAACAGGCCGCATCACTTAAGCACAGTGATGCGGCCTGTTGATATTTGGACTGCTCAGTCACTCCGGCAAACGACAGCGGCATGAAAAAACCCGGCCGGATTTCCATCGGGCCGGGTTTTCGGGAGCCGGCCCGGCGCACAAGGCACCTGGCGGACGTTCATGCTGTCTACGGGGTCGCTGCGGAGCAGCATCGGCTTGCACATGCTTGCGCAGCTTGCTGACCAGGCTTTCGCTCACATCCGAAGCCTGGTTGCCCCAGCCCGTGCGCAGGAAGGTGGACAGTGCGGCCGCCTCACCGTCGGTAAGGCGGTCGGCATAGTCCTGCATCACCAGATGCATGGGACGGCGCTCAGTAGCGGGCGATGAAGCGCCCTTGAGAATCACCGATACCAGCGGGCTGGCATCCTTGCCCTGCACCATGGCATTGCCTTGCAGCTCGGGGAAGATCTCGGGAGCGCCCTTGCCACTGACAAAGTGACAGGCGGCGCAATTGTCGAGATACAGGCGAGCACCCAAAGGCATGTCGGGAGACGCGGATTTCAGCAGCTTGGCCGTGGCCAAGTGCGTGCGCGCACCTCGGTGCTCGATGAGCCCATGGGTCTTCGGGACAGAGCAAGCCAGCATCTTTCTCAAGAGCAAGAACATCTGGCAATTGCATTACGCAAGCAAGGGCATCTGTCGCTGGACGATCTCATGGGGCAGCTCCTGGAGACGGCACCCAAGCTCAGCCGCAGCGCCTTGCATCGATGCCTGCAGCGTCACGGAATCAGTCGACAGCC
>NZ_JBANEM010000025.1:0-57468 GCF_040187805.1 Comamonas sp. wu1-DMT | reverse complement strand
GCTGACCTCCATGAACGCCTGATTGGCATATTTGATGTAGCTCTCGGTGTCCGTGGTGGACATCAGAGTCGCGTGCTCATCAAAGCTGTACTCCCGCTGTGTCACTGGTGCATTGACTCTCATAGATGCCGCTTTTTGGTCATTAATCGAGAAAAACTGCACAGCTTGTGCCGCAGCCTTCACTGCGGCAACCACCTCTGTGTGTATCAATTATTTACATGTTTTTTGCGGCCCATCCATTCCTGAAAAAGCAGTTGTTGCTAGCCTGCGTCAACGTAGATACAGAGTCCTGAACCCTTCATTCAAACGCGCTTTTCTCCTACAAAGGCAGCCGCGCATCATCCTTGATCTCCTCCATCACCGCATAGGTTCTGGTCTCGCGCACGCCCGGAAGCTGCCACAGCACCCGGCCCGCGAAGTCACGGTAAGCCGCCATATCGGCCATGCGGGTCTTGAGCAGATAGTCAAATCCCCCTGCCACCATATGGCACTCCATGATGGCCGGGTACGCCAGCACGGCGGCCTTGAACTCGTCAAACACATGGGGCGTGGTGCGGTCCAGCAGCACCTCGACAAACACCGTCATGCCCACGCCCAGCTTCTGCGGGTTCAGCCGCGCTTCGTAGCCCAGGATGTAACCATCGCGTGTAAGCCGGGCCACACGGGCCTGTACGGCTGTGGGCGACAGCGCCACCTGCTCTGCCAGGCGCAGATTGGAGATGCGCCCATCGGTTTGCAGAATTGCCAGTATTTTTCGATCAATCCTGTCGATATCCACTTCTGAAGCGTCATTCACTGGTGAATTCCTCTTTTTAATTCGCTCAATATAGTGATTCATTTTTCGACAAACCAGCAATGATTTTCCCTATGTAGACAGCTGCGCCCGGGCCGCATGCAATGCAGCTGTGAACATGGTGAAGGCCGCGCACCCGCTCGCGTCCAGGCTCTACGACACCTGCACAGACATGCCGACTTTCACTGCGCTGCCAGATTCCAGCCGCCCTGCCGATGAACTGCGTCAAGCCATCAGTTGCGCCACCCGCATGGCCGAGTCCGATGCCGTGGCCCGGCTGCTGCCTGCCGCCACGCTGCCGCCCGCCCAGGCTGCCCAGGTCGCTGCCCATGCGCAAAAGCTGGTCCAGCAACTGCGCGCCCAACCCGCCAGCGCTGGGCGACAGGGGCTGGTGCAAGGTCTGCTGCAGGAGTTTTCGCTGTCCTCGCAGGAAGGCGTGGCGCTGATGTGCCTGGCCGAAGCCTTGCTGCGCATCCCCGATGCGGCTACCCGTGATGCACTGATCCGCGACAAGCTGCGCGGCGGCGACTGGCAGGCTCATCTGGGCAAGAGCCCCTCGCTCTTTGTCAATGCAGCTGCCTGGGGACTGGTGGTCACCGGAAAGCTGGTCGATACGCATAGCGAGTCAGGCCTGCTCGCGGCGCTCAAACGCATCACAGCCAGGGGCGGCGAGCCGCTGGTGCGCAAGGGCGTGGACATGGCCATGCGCCTGATGGGCGAACAGTTTGTGATGGGCGAGACCATTTCCCAGGCTCTGGAGCGCGCACGCGAGCTGCAGGCCAGGGGCTTTCGCTATTCCTACGACATGCTCGGCGAGGCCGCACTCACCGCAGAGGATGCGCAGCGCTACATGCAGTCCTATGTGAATGCGATTCATGCGATCGGCAAGGCCGCTGACGGCAAGGGCGTCTATGAACGGCCGGGCATTTCCATCAAGCTCAGCGCCCTGCACCCGCGCTACAGCCGCGCGCAATGGCAGCGCGTGATGAGCGAGCTGCTGCCACGCGTGCTGCAACTGTGCGAGCTGGCACGCAGCTACGACATAGGACTCAATATCGACGCCGAAGAAGCCGACCGCCTGGAGCTGTCGCTGGACCTGCTGGAACAATTGGCCCATGCCCCTGGCCTGGCAGGCTGGAACGGCCTGGGCTTTGTGATTCAGGCCTATCAAAAACGTTGTCCCTATGTGATCGACTATCTGATCGACCTGGCCCGACGCAGCGGACGCCGCCTGATGGTGCGCCTGGTCAAAGGCGCTTACTGGGATAGCGAAATCAAGCGTGCCCAAATCGACGGTCTGAGCGACTACCCGGTCTACACCCGCAAGCACCACACCGATGTGGCCTATATTGCCTGCGCTCGCAAGCTGCTGGCCGCACCCAGCGCCATCTACCCGCAATTCGCCACCCATAACGCCCAGACCGTGGCCAGCATCGAATCCTTGGCAGGTGCCCAGCCCTACAGCGCTGGACGTTATGAGTTTCAATGCCTGCACGGCATGGGCGAGCAACTCTACCTGCATGTGGTCGAGGCCGAGGACAAGGCCGCACGCCGCCCCTGCCGCATCTATGCTCCCGTGGGTACGCACGAGACACTGCTGGCCTATCTGGTTCGCCGCCTGCTGGAAAACGGCGCCAACAGCTCATTCGTGCACCGCATCGCCAACCCCGACTGGCCCATCTCTGATTTGATAGCTGCCCCTGCAGACCAAACGTGGGCTGAGGGGCAGCCGGATCCCCAAACCCGGGCCGAGGTGGAAACACTGCTTGCGGCCGATGACGTAGGCCTGCCCCACCCCCGCATAGTGCTGCCGCGCGAGCTGCTGGGCAAACAGCGCCGCAACTCCTCTGGTCTGGACCTGAGCGATGACGGTGTGTTGAGCGCTCTGTCTCAAGCGCTTGCGCAAAGCCGGCCCGCACAACTTCGCCAGGGTGTCCATGCCGTGCATGCCGCCGATGCCATCGGCACAGCCATAACCAACCCGGCCAGCCATCAGGAGCTGCTGGGCTATGTCAGCGATGCCGGGCCCGCGCAGATTCAGCAGGCAATGCAGGCGGCCGCACGGGCTCAGCCCGCCTGGCAAGCCAGCCCGACCGAGCTGCGCGCCAGTCTGCTGCAGACCGCCGCCGAGCTCTTTGAAACGCAGATGCAGCCGCTGATGAGCCTGCTGATGCGCGAAGCCGGCAAGACTGCGGCCAATGCCGTGTCCGAGGTGCGCGAGGCCGTGGACTTTCTGCGCTATTACGCGGCTCAGATTCGGCGGCAAGCCGATGCGGATCTGCTCGCCCCCGGCATAGGCCCTGTGGTCTGCATCAGCCCCTGGAATTTTCCACTGGCCATCTTCACCGGCCAGGTCGCAGCCGCCCTGGGCGCTGGCAATGTGGTGCTGGCCAAGCCCGCCGAGCAAACCCCGCTGATCGCCCTTGAAGCCGTTCGCCTGCTGCATCAGGCCGGCATTGCGCCAGACGTGCTGCAACTGCTGCCCGGCCGGGGCGAGACCGTGGGCGCAGCACTGGTGGCCGATGCGCGCGTGGCAGGCGTGCTGTTCACAGGCTCCACCGAGGTGGCGCGACTGCTGGCTCTGCAGACCGCCGCCAGATTGCGCCCCGACGGCCAGCCCGTGGTGCTGGTGGCCGAAACCGGCGGCCAGAACGCCATGCTGGTGGACTCGTCCGCCCTGGTCGAACAAGCCGTGCAGGACATTGCTGCATCCGCCTTTGACAGCGCGGGCCAACGCTGCTCGGCTCTGCGCCTGCTGTGCGTGCAAAACGACTGCGCCGACCGGCTGCTGACCATGCTGTGCGGTGCCATGCAAGAGCTGCATTGCGGCAATCCGGCCGAGCTGGCCACCGATGTGGGACCCGTGATCGATGCCGATGCCAAGACTGCTATCGAGCGGCATATCGCCAGACTCAGGGCTCTGGGTCTGCGCATCCATCAATCGCCGCTGAGCCCGGAAACTGCCGCGCAAGGGCATTTTGTGGCGCCCACGCTGATCGAGCTGCCCGATCTGCATCATCTCAAGCGCGAAGTCTTCGGCCCCGTGCTCCATGTACTGCGCTATCAAAGGCGCGAGCTGCCGCAGTTGCTGGAGCGCATCAACGCCCTGGGCTACGGCCTGACCATGGGATTGCACACGCGCATCGACGAAACCGCGCAGCTAGTCGCCCAGGCGGCACATGTCGGCAATCTGTATGTGAATCGCAATATGGTGGGGGCCGTGGTCGGTGTGCAGCCCTTTGGCGGCGAGGGGCTGTCTGGCACCGGTCCCAAGGCCGGCGGCCCCCTGTATCTGCCGCGCCTGCAGCAGACACCCGGCTCGCCCCTGCGTTTGCTCAGTCTGCTGCTGCATCAATCCGGAGAGGCACAGGCAAGCGCCACACCCGTCACGGCAGCAGCGGCGACCGCCTTGCAGCAGCTGGGTCACTGGGCCAGGCAGCATGGTGAGGCCATCGTCAGCCATGATTGCGAGCGCCTGCAAGCGGCCCTGCCCGATCTGCATGCCGCACGTCTGTTGCCCGGCCCCACAGGCGAGCGCAATCTCTACCAGCTGCTGGGCAAGCCGCGCACACTGTGCCTGGCGCAGGAAAGAACCATGCTGCTGCTGCAACTGGCTGCCGCACTGGCCTGCGGCTCGCAAGCCCTGTGGGTACCCGGCCCGCTCGGCATCACAGTTCACGGCAAGCTGCCAGATGTACTGCGCCGCCATGTGCTGCTGTTGCCTGCCGAGCTGAGCGTCGAGGAAATTGCGGAGACCGAGGCCATGGATGCAGCACTGCTGGAATGCGACGCCCCCCAATTTCTACGCTGGGCGCAGACCCTGGCAAGGCGCCCCGGCCCGCTGATACTGCCCACACGCTGTGTGGCTGGCCAGCCCGTTCGGCTGGAGCGGCTCTGGCATGAACGCGCTCTATCGCACAACACGGCGGCAGCGGGCGGCAATGCGGCATTGATGACTCTGGAATAGGCAAACACCTCCTGAGGCGCTTTGCACCTTCCCCCTCTCTGCTTCGCGGGGGTCCGCCAAGGCCCTTGCTTGCTGTCCACTGCTTAGGCCATGCCTGTTTGGCGCTATGCGCCCGATGCTCACCACGCCCGTCAGAACCGCTACCAACCGCAGGTTTGCCATTGAGACCAGGCGCGAAGCCGCAGACAGTACCAAGTACGGCAAGGCGAAGCAACGACATATCAAGGGTGGTATTAGCGGGGCCAAGAAAGAAAGCACCCAGCGCAAGCAGTACCTGCGCTGGGTGCTCTTTGAGAGTCAATGAGATTTACAGCTTGGCGATGGACACCTCTGTGGACTTGACCAGAGCTACAACCTCCGAGCCCACCGCCAAGCCCAGATCATTGACCGAGCGCGTGGTGATCACCGAAGTGACGATACCCCAGGGCGTTTCCACATCCACTTCCGAGACCACGTCACCGCGGATGATTTCCTTGACCTTGCCCTTGAACTGATTGCGTACGTTGATGGCTTGAATGGACATACAAAATTCTCCTGAGAAGTCATGAAGGTTCTGAAAAACAGTGTTTGCTGCACTGCATGAAAACAATTCTGAAACCTTCTCTAAAAAACTCAAAAGAATAAAAATAAAAATTTTTATATCAAAAACATCTTATGAAAATAAGCGACCGTAGCGTGGCACAAGCCTGCGCGGCCATGCATCGCGCAGCAGTCCGATCGCGCGGATGACAAGGACGCCCAACACCACGATATGGCTGCGCAAAAAGTTCGAGGCATTGAGCACCACCTGTGCCAGCCCCTGCTGCACAGTCGCCCCATGTAGTGCAATATCAGGGGCTTGAAGCTCTTTCGGGAGGTTCGAGTTGAAATTCAGTCTTCGGCAGATTGCAGTGCCGCACGCACCACCTCGGGGGTCAGCGTAGGCACAAAGCTCTCGATGAAGGCATAGGCATAACCACGCAGCCAGGCATCGCGGCGCAGAGCCAGGCGCGTGAGATTGACCTCGAACAGATGACGGGCATCGATAGCGCGCAGATGGCGGTCGCGCTCGGCATCGAAAGCGATGGAGGCAATAATGCCCACGCCCATGCCCAGCTCCGCATAGGTCTTGATCACATCGGCATCCATGGCGGTGAGCACCACATCGGGCACCAGCCCGGTCGCCGCAAACGCCTTGTCGATATGGGCACGCCCCGTGTAACCCTGCTCGTAGGTGATGATGGGGTGGCGCGCCAGCGCTTGCAGCGTCAGTGCTCCGTCCGTATCGAGCAGTTCATGGCCGGGCGGCACGACCACACTGTGCGACCAGCGGTAGCAAGGCAGGGTCACCAGGTTCTCATAACTGCCCAGCGCCTCGGTGGCCACACCGATATCGGCCTCGCCCGATAGCAGCATCTCGGCCACCTGGCGTGGCGAACCCTGATGCAGATGCAGCGAAACCTGGGGGTAGAGCCTGCGGAAATCACGCACCACTTGGGGCAAGGCATAGCGTGCTTGGGAATGCGTAGCAGCAATCGACAGGCCGCCACGTTCGCTGGCGTGGAAGTCCTCTCCTGCGCGACGCAGATTGTCGGCTTCCAGCAGCATGCGCTCGACAATAGGCAGCAAGGCCGTGCCGGGTGGCGTCAGGCCCGTCAGACGCTTGCCGGCGCGCACAAAGATATCGATGCCCAACTCCTCCTCGAGCTCGCGAATCTGCCGGCTCACACCGGGCTGCGAGGTGTGGAGCATGGCCGCCACCTCGGTCAGATTGAAGCCACGCCTTGCCGTTTCCCGGACCGAACGCAGTTGCTGAAAATTCATATCTTGATGGCAGGCGGCACAGCTTGTGGCTGCGCCAGCCGCCTGTTTCTCTTTGTTTTCGTTGGATGCTCAAATCGCCCAGCGCAGAACCGTAGCCGGCACGCCAGGCCAGCTCGGCAATCCGGTTGCCTGTTCTGACTCGGGCTTTTGCAGCACGCGATCCAGAATGCGTGTCTCCAGCGTGGCAAAGCGGGCATCGCCATGCACACGCGGACGCGGCAAATCGATGCGCTCGTCGAGCGCAATGCGCCCGTCCTCGATCAGCACCACGCGGTCGGCCAGGGCCACGGCCTCCTGTACATCGTGCGTGACCAGCAAGGCCGTGAAGCCATGACTGCGCCACAGACCTTCGATGAGGCGGTGCATCTCGATGCGCGTCAGCGCATCAAGAGCGCCCAGCGGTTCATCGAGCAGCAGCAGTCGCGGCTGGTGAACCAGGGCACGGGCCAGGGCTACGCGCTGGCGCTGGCCGCCAGACAGCCGCGCCGGCCATTCGTTTTCGCGGTCAGCCAGTCCTACCTGCGCCAGCACCTTGCGGCCGCGCTCGCGTGCCGAATCGGGCAACCCCAGAATTACGTTGTCCAGCACCCGCTTCCAGGGCAGCAGACGCGCGTCCTGAAACATGATGCGCGTATCCCTATTCTGCCGGCGCTGCTCGCCCGCATCGATCAGTAGCTGTCCGGCACTGGCCTCTTCCAGCCCGGCCACAAGGCGCAGCAAGGTGGACTTGCCGCAGCCGCTGCGCCCAACGATGGCGATGAACTCGCCCGGCCGGACATCGAGCTGCACCTGTTTGAGCACTTCACGCTCGCCATAGCGCTTGGTCAGCTGCAGCGTCTGCAGATGCACACCCTGGGCCGCTTTCTGCTGCACATCCGGCTGCTTGCTGCTGCCCTGCTGCTCTTCTTCCTCATCCTTGGTCCGCTGCCACAGCTTTCCACTCGCCTGCAAGGCCTCGGCCTCGTCCCAGGATGCCTCCCATGCCACCAGCGGCTGACGCGCATTCAAGGCACCGGCACCCACCAGCGACTGCGTCAAACGACTCCACAAACTACTCATCGCAAGCTCCTCTCATTCTTTCCACCAAGCCCCAAAAAGCGCACTACCCAGGCCAGAGACATCCAGCAAGAGCCGTCTCGCAGCGAGGATGTCGTCCCCCTCCCAAAGAGAGAGGGGGAAGCCGCGCAGCGGCTCAGGAGGAGTCACCCCTGATACCCCGGATGCCAGCGCAGCCACCAGCGCTCCAGCGAACGAGCAAACACATCGGCCAGCTTGCCCAGAATTGCGTAGAGCAAGATGCCCACAAGCACCACATCGGTCTGCAGAAATTCACGCGCATTCATGGTCAGGTAGCCGATGCCCGCCTGGGCCGAGATGGTCTCGGCCACGATCAGAATCACCCACATCAGCCCCAGCGAAAAACGCAAGCCCACGAGGATGGAAGACAGCGCTCCCGGCAAGACGATGTCGCGATACAGCTGCCAGCGCGTGAGTCCGTAGCTGCGGCCCATCTCGATCAGACCAGGGTCCACGTTGCGAATGCCGTGAAAGGTGTTCAGATAAATGGGAAAGAACACAGAGACGCTGATCAGAAACAGCTTGGCCGATTCGTCGATGCCGAACCACAGAATGACCAGCGGAATCAGCGCCAGCGCAGGGATGTTGCGCACCATCTGGATCGTGGAATCGAGCAGCGTCTCGGCCCAGCGCAGCGAGCCTGTAAGCAGACCCAGCAGCAGGCCCAGGCTGCCACCAATGGCCAGCCCCGCCAGCGCACGCCCGGCACTGACCTTGACATGGGTCCATAACTCACCCGACTCTGCCAGAGCCCAGGCTGCACGCAACACATCCAGCGGTGCGGGCAGCACCCGCGTGGACAGCCAGCCATAGGCCGATGCGGCCTGCCAGGCAGCGATCAGCGCGACCGGCAACAGCCAGGGCAGCAGGCGCAAAGCGAACTGACGCGCCAGCAACTCAAGGCGCGGCACCGGCGGGCTTGCAGGCTGGGCAGCGGATTGCAAGGTCAGCGTTTGAACATCACTCATACACTCTCCTTCAGCTTTGCGACACTCGGACCTGCTCGCGCTCCGAAGCGGCTGCTCCCGAAGCAGCGGCTCGCGGCGAGTACAGATTGGCCACGGTCTCGCCGAAGGGGCCGCCGGGGTTGCCACCGCCGAGCTTTTCCTGCACGTTGACGGGCAGCAGCGGGAAGACCAGTTCGGCAAAGCGATAGGCTTCCTCGAGATGCGGGTAGCCCGAGAGCACAAAGGTGTCTATGCCCAGATCGGCATATTCCTTGATACGGTCGGCCACAGCCTGGGCGCTGCCCACCAGGGCCGTGCCCGCACCGCCACGCACCAAGCCCACGCCGGCCCACAGATTGGGGCTGATCTCCAGGTCCTTGCGGCTGCGCTTGGTGCCGCCCGCATGCAGCTGGGCCATGCGGCGCTGGCCTTCGGAATCCATGCGTGCAAACGCAGCCTGGGCCTGCACCACGGTCTCGTCCTTGAGGCGGCTGATCAAGCGCTCAGCATCGGCCCATGCCTCTTCATCGGTCTCGCGCACGATCACATGCAGGCGGATGCCGAACTTGACCTGGCGGCCACGGCGGTCGGCCTTCTCGCGCACATCGGCAATCTTTTTGGCGACTTCGGCCGGCGGCTCGCCCCAGGTCAGATAGGCATCGACCTGCTCTGCCGCCAGCTCATGGGCGGCAGGCGAAGAACCGCCGAAATACACGGGTGGATAGGGTTTTTGCAGCGGCGGGAACAGCAGCTTGGCACCCTTGACCTGCAGATGCCGACCTTCGAAATCCAGCGACTTTCCCTCATGGCTGCGTGCCAGAATCTCGCGCCAGATCTCGATGAACTCGGCCGATTGTTCATAGCGCGTCGCATGATCGAGAAACACGCCATCACCCTCCAGCTCAGCCTGATCGCCGCCGGTGACCAGATTGATCAGCAGCCGCCCCCCGGAAAGCCGGTCGAAGCTGGCTGCCATGCGAGCAGCCAGGCTGGGCTGATGCAGACCGGGACGCACGGCCACCAGGAACTTGAGGCGCTTGGTGACGGGCAACAGGCTGGACGCCACTACCCAGGGATCTTCGCAGGAGCGGCCCGTGGGAATCAGCACGCCTTCGTAGCCGAGGCTGTCGGCCGCCACGGCAACCTGCTTGACATAGTCATGGCTCAGCTGGCGTGCGCCTTCGCTGCTACCCAGGTAGCGGGCATCACCATGGGTGGGAATGAACCAGAACACTTGCATGACGAAATCTCCTTGAACCTGACTTAGAACCTGGATGCCACGGCGGGCGTGATGGATGAAGCGGCGGCTCTCGCCTGGCCATAGCCTGCGTATTCAGCCGCTGTGGGCTGCCAGACGATCTCGGCCACCTTCACCTGGCGTGGAATCACGCCCAGACGAAAAAAGGTATCGGCCACGCGCTGCTGCTCGACCACGATGGCGGGATTGAGCAGCGTGGTCGGCGAGCTGGGCCTGCGGCCGATAAAGCGGCTGACCACATTCGCATCCAGCCCGCTGAAGGCAGCCAGCAGTTGCACGGCTTCCTTGCGCGAGGCCTGCACCAGCTGATCGGCACGCGTGAGCTCGTCGAACAAGGCCTTGATGAGCTGGGGATGGTGCTCGACCAGGCCTCGCGAAGCCAGATAGAAGGAGTTGTTGCCCGACAGCCCTTCACCGCTGGTCAGCACGCGCGCTCGGATGCTCAGCTCGGTGGCCGCATAGAACGGGTCCCAGATGGCCCAGGCATCGACGCTTGCGCGCTCGAAAGCCGCGCGCGCATCGGCCGGGGCCAGATAAACAGGCTGAATGTCGGCCCAGGCAATACCTGCCTTGTCCAGCGCCCGCACCAGCAGGTAATGGGCGCTTGAGCCTTTTTGCAGCGCCACGCGCCTGCCTTTGAGGTCGGCCAGGGTCTTCAGCGGCGAATCGGCGAGCACCAGAATGGCCGAGCTTTCAGGCTTGGGCGGCTCGGCCCCTACATAGCGCAGGTCCTTGCCTGCAGCCTGGGCAAACACGGGTGGCGAATCGCCGGTCAGGCCAAAGTCCAGGCTTCCGGCCGACAGCGCCTCCAGCAACTGCGGCCCGGCTGGAAACTCCAGCCAGCTGATCCTGGTGCCTGGAAAGCGCTTTTCCAGAACGCCATGCTGCTTGAGCACGACCAGATTGACGGCCGACTTCTGATAGCCGATGCGCAACTGGGCCGGAGCCGCAACAACCGGCACAGGCTGGGCCAGTGCATCGTCGGCGTAATAGGCGGCCAGGGTCCAGCTGAAAGCCGTGGTGCCCAGCAGCTGCAGTGCCTGGCGACGGCCGCGATGGAAACGGGGTGAAGAGGATGCACGACTCATGGCAATGACCTTTTCATGAATCAGCGGCTGGCCAGCAAGTCCACGGGCGCGGCATGCAGCAAATTGAGCTTCTTGGGGATCAGCTTGAGATCGAAGAAGGTGTCGGCAATCTTTTGCTGCTCGCCCAGGATTTCGGCATTCACTGCCTTGGTGCCGAACTCGGCGCGGCTCAGGTACAGCTCGGTCACGGTGGTGTCCAGGCCCAGGATCTGCGACAGCTCTGCCGCTGCTGCGCTCTTGTTCTTGCTGGCCCAGGCATCGATGGCGGCAATTTCCTCGATCGCGATGCGCAGCACATCGGCATTGCGGCTCGCATAGTCACGTGAGGTGAAGTAGTAGGCGCGGTTGTTGACCACGCCCTTGGCATCGGCCAGCAGGCGTGCATCCAGAGCTTTCTGGGCCGAGGCCAGGAACGGGTCCCAGATCACCCAGGCATCGACCGAGCCCTTCTCGAACGCGGCCCGCGCATCGGGAGGAGCCAGAAAGACCGACTGCACATCGCCGTACTTGAGGCCATGCTTTTCCAGCAGCTTGACCAGGAAGTAATGAACGTTGGAGCCCTTGTTGTAGGCAATGCGCTTGCCCTTGAGGTCGGCCACGCTGCGGATCGCCGAGCCCTTGGGCACGATCACCGCTTCCAGGCCGGGTCGTGCCACCGTGGCACCCGCATAGACCAGGGGCGCGCCGGCGGCCTGGGCAAAGATGGGCGGGGCCTCGCCCACATCGCCAAAGTCAATCGAGCCGACATTGAGCGCTTCCAGTTGCACAGGTCCGGCATTGAATTCAACCCAGCGCACGGCCACGCCCAGCGGGGTCAGGCGCTTTTCCAGGGTGCCGCGATTCTTGAGAATCGACAGCCAGCCTTTTTGATGGCCCACGCGCAGCACGCGCTGCCCGCCTGCCGTGCCATTGCCCTGCTGTGCATGCAGTGCGCCCGAGGCCAGGGCCAGCGCCGAGGCTGCCGTACCCGCCAGCCACTGACGGCGTGTGGTGTTCAGCAATTGCGACGAAATGACGACAGAAGTGTTGTTGCGATCGGTCATGAGAAATCAATCCTTGGAGCTTGCCGTCCACACACTTCAGACGCACCTTCGGCCTGATTTCAGGCGCAACTCGGCCTTCGCAGTGCGGGGACTGCTATCAAAAACAGAGACATGGAGAAATGGGCGCCGCCCCGTCAGTGAGGCAGCAAGCAAGGGGCGCCCCGCAGCGATGCTGCCGTCCCCTCGGGGGAAGCCGCGTAGCGGCTCAAGGGGGCGCTAGTTCAAACGCTACATCGCACGTCGGAGAACGCGATGCTTTCAAAGTCATTGGCTGCGGCCCATTGGGCACTGCGGCGCAGATCGCCGGCCAGCAACTGGGCGGCATCCTCGACGCGCTCGGCGATCTCGGGGGCCAGGCCGTAACCGCCTTCAGGCAGCAGGGGCACCCCCTGGTCGGTGGCATAGATGCCCGGCAGTATGTGGCGTGCGCCAAGCGACTGCAGCACGGGGCGCAGCGCATAGTCCAGCGCCAGCATATGGTGGGGGCTGCCGCCCGTGGCCAGGGGCAGTACCAGCTTTCCCTTGAGCGCCGTCTGCGGCAGCACATCGAGAAAGACCTTGAGCAGGCCGCTGTAGGCCGCCTTGTAAACGGGTGTTGCCACCACCACCGCGTCGGCCTGGGCCACTCTATCGGTCACGGCACGAATCTCGGAGTGATCGAAGCGGGCATGCAACAGGGCTGCGGGGTCCAGCTGGTTGAGCTGCAGCACGGGCTCGGTGCTCAGGCCCTGAGCCTGCAGGCGGGCAGCCACGGCATTGAGCAGGGCACTGGAGCGCGAAGGCTGCGAGGGACTACCGGCAATCAGCAAAATCGACATGGCTTGGCTCTATCTTTTAGTTATTGCAAAGACAGGAGCACTGATCGCGCTCCCGCCCTGCGTTTCACTTATTTCTTGGTATAGATCTGATCGAAGCTGCCGCCGTCTGCAAAGTGAGCCTTGTCTGCTGCTGCCCAGCCGCCAAAGGCCTTGTCGATGGTGAACAGCTCCAGCTTGGGGAACTGGCCGGCAAACTCGGCTGCCACCTTGGCATCGGTCGGGCGGTAGAAGTTCTTGCCGGCAATGCGCTGGGCCTCCTCGGAGTACAGATACTTCAGATAGGCCTCGGCCACGCCACGCGTGCCCTTTTTATCGACCACCTTGTCGACCACGGCCACCGAAGGCTCGGCCAGGATGGACAGCGAAGGCGCGACGATCTGGAACTTCTCTGGGCCGAACTCCTTGAGTGCCAGATAGGCTTCGTTCTCCCAGGCCAGCAGCACATCGCCCAGGCCGCGCTGCACAAAGGTCACGGTGGAGCCGCGCGCGCCGGTGTCCAGCACGGGCACGTTCTTGTAGAGCTTGGTGATGAAATCCTTGGCCTGTGCATCGCCGCCGTACTTGCGCTTGGCAAATTCCCAGGCTGCCAGATAGTTCCAGCGTGCACCGCCCGAGGTCTTGGGGTTGGGCGTGATCACCTGGATGCCGGGCTTGACCAGATCGTCCCAGTCCTTGATGCCCTTGGGATTGCCCTTCTTGACCAGGAACACGATGGTGGAGCTGTAGGGCGCGCTGTTGTGCGGCAGGCGCTTTTGCCAGTCGGCCTTGACATTGCCGTTCTTGACCAGGGCGTCGATATCGCCGGCCAGGGCCAGCGTGGCCACGTCGGCCTCAATGCCGTCGATGATGGAGCGCGCCTGCTTGCCCGAGCCGCCATGCGACTGCTTGATGGTCACATCCTGGTTCTGCGTTGCCTTCCAGTGCTTGGCAAACGCCTGGTTGTAGTTCACATACAGCTCGCGTGTGGGGTCGTAGGAAACGTTGAGCAGCTGCACACCGGTTTGTGCAAAAGCGGGCAATGTGGGCAGAGCCGAGAGGGTCAAGCCAGCAATCAGACCGGCAGCCAGAGGAAACTTGATAAAGTTGCGACGATTTTTCATTGGACTGTGTTCTTGGAGTGAATGGTTAACGGGCTTCTGCCCCGTTGCTGTGCATTCTTGAGCCGCATTCTTAAAACTCAAACTACTAAGATTTCAGTTTGTTATTACCCAAACATCTGAGATCAACCAAGAGGACCCTACACATGGCACGTACCGTTCACTGCATCAAGCTTGGTCAAGACGCTGAAGGCCTGGATTTCCCTCCTGCCCCGGGCGAACTGGGCAAGCGCATCTATGAAAGCGTGAGCAAGCAGGCCTGGGCCGACTGGCTCAAGCACCAGACCATGCTGATCAATGAAAACCGTCTGAACCTGGCCGATGCCCGCGCCCGCCAGTATCTGGCTCGCCAGATGGAAAACCATTTCTTTGGCGGCGGTGCCGATGCCGCAGCCGGCTATGTGCCTCCCAGCGCCGAGTAAGCTCTTCTGACTCGGACACCAAGCCCCGCGGCCCTGCCCCGGGGCTTTTTCATGTGTGAATTCGCTGCCGTAGCGGCGATGTCGCACGGCCGCTGCGCATCTGGCCGGGTCACCGAGGACGGCCTGCCGATCGCGGCAGGAGCTGCGTCGGACAGCCTCTGCTTATGCCCGGCTCCATCCATTAATTCCTCCCGGCGACCCAGCCCACAAGAGATACTTGACGATCCGCGTCCTGCGACAATTCGCCTCGCGTGCGGCCCGTTCCATTTCAATCAATGCCACGGCCCCGACCGTCGCCCCCGAGCAGCTGATCGGCTCCCACGCTGACACATCCACCGCCCATGGTTCTCGATCCCTTCACCCTGCTCGTCCTCTCCGCGGCCATGGCCGCAGCCTCGGCGCTGTACCTGGCTGCAGAATGGAGCAGCGTTCGCGAACGCTCGCTGCTGCTCTGGAGCGCGGGGTTTGCGATCATCGCCGTGGGCAGCGTGCTGGCCCTGCTGCGCTCCAGTGGCTATGTACTGTTCGGCATCTGGTTCCCGAACGGCTTGCTGATCGTCGCCCACTGGCTGTTCCTGGCTGGCGTTGCCGGATTCACGCGCACCCGGCTGCCGCACACCTGGTGGCTGCTGGCCGTCGTCTGGCTGGCAATGCTGCTTCTGCCCGACGGGCCCTGGTGGTCCAAGGCGATGCTGGGCGTCCAGTCCCTGATGATTGCCGTCATCACCTTGCGCGCCGGCCTGCTGCTTCGCCCCCATGGCGCAGCCCTGAGTGTGGGTGCGGCGCAGCTGCGCTTCGTCTTGCTGGCACACGGCCTGTTCTACCTCGCCAAGGCCTGCTCGGCCGTGGCACCGGACGCCTTCGTCAACCTGGCCAGTTTCCGAGGCGCGGTGATACTGGTTTCCCTGGTGGAAGGCGTGATGGCGATCATGCTGCTCGCGATGTCCATGACCGGCACCGAGCGCCATCGCCGTGAAGAGCGTATCGCGCAGATCGCCGCCCGCGACCCACTGACCGCCCTGGACAACCGCCGAGCGCTCTATCTGCGCGCACCTGAGCTGCTGCGGCAGGCCTCGCCGGCCAGCCCCGGCGCCCTGCTGCTGATCGACATTGACCACTTCAAGCAGGTCAACGACCTGCACGGTCACGATGCCGGCGACCGCCTTCTGGTGACCCTGAGCGACCTCATCCGCAGCTTGCTGCCCCACGGCGCACAGGCAGCGCGGCTGGGCGGGGACGAATTCGTGATTCTGCTGCGCAGTGTCTCCGGTGCCGCCGCACAGGCGTTTGGGCAAAACCTGCGTGAGTCGTTCGCGCAGCAGGCGCGCGCCATGTTCGCAACGCCGGAGCCAGTGTCCCTGAGCATCGGTGCGACCTTGTTCGACCAGCCCGAGACCGAGCTGTCACATTGGCTCAAGCGGGCCGACGAAGCCCTCTATGCATCAAAGCGCAAGGGCCGGGACCGGATGGAGCTCGCCCCGCTTCCGCCAGGGCGGCCGCAATGATGCTCCCATGGCCTCGGCAGGAGCCAGTGCGACGGCCCGGATGTACTTCACCTTCGGCGGTGCCCTGGCCCCGTTGTCGTCACCGTGATGCTTCTCAGAGGCTAGGTATGTCTGCTTCTGGCAGGCTGCGGCTGTCGCGCCCCTGCCAGATCCTGCCATTGATGCGCATGCCTGCACAGCCGAATGCTGTGCGCAGCGGCAGACGCAGCAACTGAGAGTCGGTCACTTTTCAGACGTTGAAGCGGAAGCCTAAATGGCCATCGGCCGGGAAGCCTCGTCCCTGCTGGCTCTCCACGGCAAAAGAGGCGTGGCGAGGCTCTGGCACCCTCAGGAAGCCCCCCTTGATTGCGTGGGGGTATCGCATGCAGTCACGGAATCATAAACCAGCCCAGCCCGGCATGCGAAGCCAAGGGCGCAGACCGCAAGACTAGGACATGAGCTAGACCGCATTGTTGCCCGACAAATCAAAGCGGCTCGGGTGAGATGCATGGCGTTGGGCCCATGGCCCTATTTTCTGGAGCAAACGCCATGCACGTCCCCCCGCCCCACTCCCTGACCAAGGAATTCGCTACCCCCTCTGCCCTGATGCTGGACCCCCGCCTGACGCCCTTGGACCGCAACGGCTGGCAGGTATTGAACATGCTCAAAGGGACGGATGGCCTGACCACGAGGCGAGCGGAGGTCCGCGGTCGCCGAAAAGCAAGGGTGCAGGGGGAATAAAGGCCCCGCTACCGCCGCCGCGAGGCTGGGATGCCGAGTGGGCATCAATGGTTCGCTACACCGGAGCTCGCCGGTTTGGTGTTGGGCTGCTTCTGCGCTCCAATCCGGTCCGCGCGCCCTCTATTAATTGGTCCCCGCACAGCCCGGTCTAGCAGACGCCTCATTGCATCAGCATGACGCTCAAGGCCGACGCTCGTGAGCGCGGGATTGTGCGCCCAGATCCTGGCTCGTGCTGGAGACGCACGCACGAAAACTCATGGTCGGCGCCTGCGTGCTACGTGCGCCAGTCAAACCCCGGGCTTTGCGCGAACCATTCCAGGGCTTGCTCCCGTAGTGCAACCGCAAGCGGCGTGTCGCAACGACCGCGTGGCTGAGCAAGCACGATGTGTTGCAGAGGCAATGGGTCGGCTATAGGGCGGATCGCCAGCGCTTGCCCATCATAGCTGTGATCTCCAAATGGCCTGGTATACGCAACTGCTACGCCGAATCCGTTGGCGACCAGGCCGCGCTGCAGCTCGAAGGAATACGTTCTGCTGACGTTCTGGGGCTGCAACCCATGGAAGCGGAACAGATCAAGAAAGTGCTGCGAGCTGTAGGCTTGCTCTGTCAGTACCAGCGGATATTCGCAGAGCTGCTTCAGGCTGACTTCGCTGTGGCGCGCGAGTGGGTGTTCGATCGGCAATAGCGCATGGGCCGGTAACTCGCAAAGTACTGTGCTTTGGATGCAATCAGGCAACCCAAGGTCGTAGCTCAGCGCTGCATCCAGGTTGCCATTGCTCAGTTGCTTGCTGATCTGGTCGAAGCCATATTCACGAATCGTCACCTCGATACGCGGATGTCGCTCTTTGAGCCCGCGCAGCAATTTGGGCAAGCAATACGGCGCCAGATCCTCAAAACAGGCAAGTGTGAGTTCGCCTGCCAGCGTGTCGTCGTCGTTGGCGAGGTTCTCCAGTTCACGCACGTTCGCCACAATCTGCTGGGCTTTCTCCATAGCCAGGCGACCAAAGGGCGTCAACGTCACACCCTGGCCGCGCTGCCGGACGAACAGTACCTGTCCTAGGTGCTCTTCCAGCTCGTTGAGTGCGGCTGAAACCGCCGGCTGCGACACGTTTAGACGCTCGGCCGCCTGGGTGATATTGCCGTGCCGGGCGACTCCCAGGGCACAGCGGATATGGCGCAAGGTAATCTTCATAAGGAATTCCGAGGAGCCTGATCGGAATATATTATTTTATTTTAGGTGATGCCTGGGGAATAGTCCGGCTGTGGCCGCCGTGATCATGGTGACCGTAACGCAGGAGTCCCTATGAACACGACTGTTACCCCTCTGGTTTCGGCCTCGGATATCGCGGCGTTCCAACGCGACGGTGCGATCTGTCTACGTGGCGCGTTCAAGGATTGGATCAGGTTGATCGCTGACGGCATCGAACGCAATCAACGCGAGCCTGGTCCTTACGCCACCAACGTCGTCGCCACCGGCGAGCCCGGTGGTTTCTTCGATGATTACTGCAATTGGGAACGCATTCCCGAGTTCTCCACCATCGTCCGCGAATCGCCGGCCGCCGCCATTGCTGCGTCGGTCATGCAGTCGCCACGCGCCCAGTTCTTTCACGACCATGTCCTGGTCAAGGAGCCGGGGACTCAGAAGCCGACACCCTGGCATCAGGACATTCCCTACTACTTTGTGGACGGCGAACAAACCGTCAGCCTGTGGATTCCGGTCGACCCGGTACGCGAGGCGACCTTGCGCCTGATCGCAGGCTCCCATTTGTGGGAACAGTGGGTACTGCCTCTGCGATGGAAGGACGACAGCAACTTCTACGACGACGTGAGTCGCTATCGACCGGTGCCCGATCCAGATGTGGAGCCTGGGATGCAGGTACTGGAGTGGGAAATGGAGCCGGGGGACGCGGTGTTGTTCGACTTCCGCACCGTACACGGCGCTCGCGGAAACCTCAGCCCGGCCCGCCGACGCGTGCTGTCCCTGCGCTGGCTCGGCGAGGACGCACGCTACGCCGAACGCCCCGGCCGGACTTCGCCGCCATACCCCGACCACGGCATGCAAGCGGGGCAGCGTCTCAGGGAAGATTGGTTCCCGCAAATCTGGCCTACCGCCTGACCGCTTTACCTACAAACGACAAGAGCCTGGCAGCGTCTCAGCCGACGACCAGGCCGACCATCATTGCTGAGGAGACAACCATGTCGTGCCCAACGATCTTGCCTGAAATACATGAATTGATGCCGCCCATGGTCGCGCTGCGACAGCATCTGCATGCCCATCCAGAACTGAGCTACGAAGAATTCGAAACCAGCCGCCTGGTGGCCGAGAAGCTGCGAGGCTGGGGCTACGATGTCCACCACGGATTGGCCGGCACGGAGGTCGTTGCCACGCTGCGCAAGGGCCGTGGTAGCCGAACCATCGGTCTGCGCGCAGACATGGATGCGTTGCCTATCGTTGAAACCAGTGGCCTGCCGTATGCGAGCCGGCATGACGGGAAAATGCACTCCTGTGGCCATGACGGGCATACCGCGATGCTGCTGGCTGCGGGTCAATGCCTGGCTAAGAACGTCGACTTCGACGGCACAGTCCGCCTGATCTTCCAGCCTGCCGAGGAAGGACACGTGGGCGCGCGGAAGATGATCGAGGATGGCCTGTTCGAGTTGTTTCCTTGTGATGCGGTGTTCGCTATGCACAACTGGCCTGGATTGCCCGTAGGCAAGTTCGGATTCCTTGCGGGGCCGTTCATGGCCTGTGCCGACACAGTCACCATCCGCATCAACGGCCGCGGTGGCCATGGCGCCATGCCCCAGGACACGGTGGACCCGGTGGTGGCTGCGGCCTCCCTGGTCATGGTGTTGCAGACTGTGGTCGCACGCAACCTGCCTCCCTTGGACATGGGGGTCGTCGGTGTTGGCTCCATCCATGGCGGCAACAGCTCGACGGTTGTGCCGACCTATGTCGAGCTGGCTGTGACGATTCGAGCCTTGAAGGAAACGACCCGCCAGCTGTTGCTGCAACGCATCGAAGCGCTAGCTCACGCACAGGCCGAGTCATTCGGTGCGACCGCCGACGTCTCGGTCAGCCCCAACGCCTTCCCGGTGCTCTACAACCACCCGCAGGAAACCGCCCTGGCGCGCTCGGTAGCCCTGGAGTGGCTAGGCGAGGAAGGACTGGTCGCCGGCATGCAGCCGATGACGTGCAGCGAGGACTTCTCCTTCATGCTGCAGGCCTGTTCTGGCTGCTACTTGATCATGGGCAATGGTGAAGGAACTGAGGGGGGCTGCCTGCTGCACAACCCCGACTATGACTTCAACGACGCGAGCCTGCCCTATGGCGCCAGCTACTGGGTGAAGTTGGTGAGCGCCTATCTCGATCCGGCTTACTGATCCAAGCCTCTGGATGTCGTTCCGGTCGGGCCATCCCAGGTCCGGCCGCTCGTGGATGCGTATCCCTTGTCTGCAAGGAGAATGTCATGGCCTTTCTTTCGCAATCCTTGGCGCCGGTTGCGGCGTCGCATATGAGTGTTTCTCGCCGGCGGGTGATCGTCGGCACCACCATTGGCAATGCCCTGGAGTTCTTCGACTTCACGGTGTTCAGCTTTCTGATGCTGTTCATTGGACCGTTGTTTTTCCCTGCCGCCTCCAGCTACGGCCAGTTGCTGCTGACCACCGCCACTTTTGGCGTGGGGTTCCTCATGCGCCCGGTGGGCGCGTTGCTGATTGGCTCCTATGCCGACCGCTTCGGCCGCCGCTCGGCCATGACCCTGACGCTGTTCATGATGGGGTTGGGTTGCGGCATGATGGCGCTGACACCAACCCACGCCCAGATCGGCATGGTCGCGCCGCTGGTCATCGTGCTGGCGCGCCTGATTCAGGGCTTCGCGGCTGGCGGCGAGGTAGGCGCGGCGACCACCTTGCTGGTCGAACATGCACCGGCTTCACAGCGCGGGTTTTACGCCAGCTGGCAGTTCGGCAGCCAGTCCCTGGGGATATTCCTTGGCGCGATCATGGTTGCCGCGCTCGTAGAAGGCCTCAGTCAGCAGGCGATGAACGAGTGGGGGTGGCGGGTGCCGTTCTTCATCGGCATGCTCACCGCCCCTGTGGGCTGGTACATTCGCCGACGCCTGGAGGACACGCTTGTAATCGGTTTGTCGACCAGTCGCAGCCAACAGGCCAGAGCGCGCGCGGCAAGCAGCAGTCCGCTGCGCGAGCTGTTCGGCTGGCACAAGCTGACGCTCCTCAAGAGCGTGCTGCTGATGTTGGGGGCCATGGTCTCGACGCAGATCATCGCCTTCTACATGCCGGCCTATGCCGCCAGGGTGCTGGGCCTTCCAACCACCTCAAGCCTGCTCGCCAGCGTGGTGGTGGGAGCGGTCTGCTTCCTCCTGTCGCCGCTAGTGGGCTGGCTGTCCGATCGCTGCGGACGCAAGCGGGTGATCTGCATCTCGCGGCTGTTGACGCTGGTGGTGATCGTGCCTTGCTTCCAATGGCTGAACGCAGGCCCCAGTCTGCACAACCTGCTGCTGATCATCGGCCTGCTGTCGCTGCTGTTGACCCTGCAGACGGTACCCGGCATTACCATGCTGCCCGAGATGTTCCCGAAGTCGGTGCGCACCACCGGTATGGCGGCGGCCTATGGCATCGGCGTTTCGGTGTTTGGTGGCTTCGCCCAGTTCTTCGTCACCTGGCTGTTGCAGGTGACACAGCAGCCGCTGGCTCCGGCCTGGTACATGATGGTGACCGTGGCCATGTCCACCGTGGTCTTGCTATGGATTCGCGACCGCACCGGTGAGGACATCGACGGAGGGGCTAATCAGGTGGGTAGCTGATCTATTGGGGCGTGGAACTGAAGGGCATTCAGCTCCACGCCGGTTAGGATGAAGCTATGTGGCCCGGTAGCTGAAGCTGGCTTCTGGGTACGTCACTCCGTTGGCCTGCAGTAGACTGGCCTGATACGAACAATCAGGAATCCGTTCTACATCGAGGCCTGTATCAGCGAATTGCAGGAGCGTGGAAGTTGGTCGAGAGCCGTTTCAGTGCCCATTCCATGGTGGAGGGAAAGCTGCTGCGTGAAGTCGTACAGGCGGCCTCACTCAGAGCGGTTGACACGACCCGGTGAACCAAGGGTTTGCGGTTGAGACGAGACGCGAAGCCGCAGACAGTCAAGAACTACGACAAGGCGAAGCAACGACGTATCAAGGGCTGTATCAGTGGCTCTTGGCGAAGGCTGACACATTGGCGCGGTGAGTCGGCCGCGACAGCAGCTTTGCAGAAGTTGCTGACAGAGTGGAAGCTCAGGCCTGCACTGAACCGGACAGGGTCTGGCCGCGAGGTTCTAGAAAATACTTGAGCGGAGGGGCTTGAAACCGTAAGCCTACGGCAGTTTCCGTTCCTGGATACCGATAGCTCAGCTCGAAGCCTTGGTCAGTTGCTGCAGCTCAAGTTGCCTGGCAGCACTGGCTTCGAGGTTTGCACGCTCTTCATCCAGATAGCGATAAATGCTTTTGAGGTCGGCGATTTTCTGTCTGATCTCCGCCATCTTCTTTTCAATGAGCTTGGCGCCGTCAGCACAATCGATCGTCTTGTTCCGCTGTGCATCCAGAATCTGCCCTATCTCCCCCAGCGAAAAACCCATGCTTTGCGCGCGCTGGATGAAGTTCAGATCCTGCAGAGTTTGGGCAGTGTAGACGCGATAGTTGTTGGTTCGTCGCGTCGGCGAGATCAGGCCGATTTGCTCGTAGTAACGCAAAGTATGGCGGCTGGCGCCGCTGCGGGTCTCAAGTTCGCCGATTCTCATGAAAATACTGCTTGACTATAGAGTTAGGTCGACACTCTACATTTGATTTCTCACCTTACCAAGGAGCAGGAGAATGAGCGTGGAGTGCTTTGTCACGGGAGGGACCGGTTTCATCGGTCAACATTTGCTGGCGAGCCTGAGTGCCAAGGGTCACACCGTCCGAGTGTTGATGCGTCACCCAGAGCGACTGGCTGCACTGCGAGAGCAAGTCGACAATCTGGGAGGGATTGCAACCCGGATATTTGCCGTTGCTGGCGACCTTGAGCGCGACAACCTCGGACTGAGTCCTGCCGACCAAGCAGTGCTAAGGCAGGCCAGAGTCGTATTCCACTTGGGTGCCCACTTCGCTTGGGGGCTTTCATTGGAGCATTCTCGTTCGGTCAATGTAGAAGGGGCAAAGCGCGTGGCGCTGCTGGCGGCTGCGCAAAAGAGCCGCCTGGTGATGATCGGCGGCTACATGCTGAAGAATCATGAACATCTGCTGCGCATCGGAATTGACCCTCGTCATCCGGAGCTGACGAACTGGCCTGCCGTCTACCGGCACGTCGGTGCTTACGAAGCGAGCAAGCTGGAGGCGCACTTTGCGACCCTGCAGCTCATGTCCGCCAGGGGCGGGGAAGTTACCGTAGTTCACCCCGCGACGGTCTGCGGCCACAGCCGTACCGGGCATATCCTTGACGGTCAGCCGCTGGTGGCACTAATACGCAATCTTGCGCAGGGAAAGCTGGCTGCAGTGCCCGGTAGCGCCGAGCATTGGCTCCCGCTGGTCACCGTTGATTACCTGGTCGAGTTGGTGGCGGCTTGTGCTTTCGATCTCGCCATGGTGGGCAAGGAACTGCTGGCACTCGATGACCAAAGCCCCAACTTGCGGGAGCTCCTGGGACAGGTGGCACAACCCATGGGCCTGAAGCCTCCCAGGCATCACATTTCCCTGCGATTGCTGAAGCTGCTGCTGAGTATTCCTCCCGTCGCGCGGTTCTTGAACACAGACGCCGAAGCCTTGGACTTTATCCAGACCACTCGCTTTGATACAGCGGCGGTCGAGCAATTTGCCAACAGGCATGGAATAGCCAAACCGGATATACGCCAGTCATTGCGGCACACTGCAATGTTCGTCAACTCATATTGCGTAGCCAAGGACAAGGCCGCCTGACTTATCCACTGGGGCACCAGACAACATCAAGATCCGAGGTGGTCGTACGAAGCAGGACAGCGCGGTCTCGGGCATGCCGCAGATGTGCGCTTGCAAATGCCCACAAGGGTCTGCTGCACCATTTCGGCACACACGAAAGCAGTCATCCAAATGATGTCGGACATGACAACAGATCACATGGCCGGTCTGGGATGGAATCGATATTCAAGGCCGACCGACAAGACGGTTATCGGCAAGAGAGTTCATCCCCGCGGCAAATTGGATGCACACCCACGACAGCGGCCATAAAGCGTAATTTCATGGCTGTCTACCAGAAAGCCAGGTGGCGCCATAGGTGCTCTCAAATTCGGACTCGGTCACCAGAAGGTCAGCGAGAACAACCCGTTTGACTATGTGAATCGTGGCTCCATCTGGTTGGAAACGCAATGCAACGTCCGACTTCAACGGTCCGCGCGAAGCCTCCTGGCAACTCAAGTACGACATGGACCTGAACTCCGTCGCCCCCCTGAATTGAGCGCGGCCTACACCAGAGGCTCCGACGCCGTGTACGCTAGCCATCTCGGCTATTCGGCAACCAATGGCAAGCACTGGCTCAATCCCCAAAGCACGCATTCGACGCGAACGACACATCAGCCGGCGACCGCTTTCAGGGCATGAGTGAAATGGAGGTCTTGGTCATAAGCCGTCGCCGGAGGCCGGCGAAACTGGCGCTCAGCGCAGGTATCGGATAGCGGTGAGGAGGCACATGCAACCGAGGGGGTCGCGAGCGATCTTCATCCGAAATGAGAGAAGATGACCCACCCCCGCCTGGGAATTACGATCAAGCCAGACTCATGCCCAGTTGCATAGAAGGAGCCTGGCTCTCTCAAGGCCTCATTGATATCGCGTTCCATTTCGGAGGGAATATCCGAGCACCCCTCGTTCATACCGGTCAGCCAGCCGTTTCGAACTATTTCGTCCTTCGGCTCAATGTAGGGTGTTTCCTTCCAGTCACTGTATTCACGAGCTTTATGCCGCCTAGCCTGCTTGGCGTCTCTTAAAGCATCAAGCCCGTTCGCGCGAATGTGTTCCAGCGATAGTCCATCCATTTTGTAGATAGCTGCTCCGCAACCTTCACTGAAGCCGCCGCTGTCCTCGATAAACAGTAGTTCTTCAATCTCGATCGCCTGAGGTAGGTAGCCTTCGTACCAGTAGCTGTTGAAGCTTGCACAGCCTCGGGTTACAAGGAGGAAAGCAGCCACAATTGAAAGTGCCATCAAACTGAGCTTCATTGCGCCTCTCATATCGCCCTGGGGTAACCCTTCAGTCAAGCCGACCTGCATTCTGCCGTCGGCTTACCTAGTCCGTTAGACACTCCATGTCCGTATCCTTGTACCTGGCCGATCAGGCCAATCTCCAGACGCCTTGCAGCGATATATCGCCGGTCACCTTCAATGACGACGGCTACTACTGGTTCCTTTACCGCTACTTTGAATCAGCAAACCTCGAACGCCACAAAGGTGAGCTGATTGATCTTTACGGTGGCGGTGTCATCGAAGGTTATCAACTGCATCGCCTTCGCACCGAGCTCGAGCAAGCAATGCAGGATGTCGCGCATAAGCCGGACTCCTGGCTGGTTCTCGTTGGCTGGCAGGGCGAGAGCGTTTCCGTCCAGACTGAAGACTGGCGCAAAGTCGAAAAGCTCGAAGTGCTTCACGTCATCACTTCGCTCCTCGCACTCATCTTGTCAAGCTCCCCTACGCGAAAGATTGTCTGCGATGGAGACTGAAGCGCCTAACGTCGAACATCAATAACTGTCTGCATTGGGCTGAACTGCGACTGTCGCAGTCTGGCCAGGAGCTGACGTTCGTGAATGCCTGTTCCCAGAGCATGAACTTCACGCCTCTGTTGACTCAGTTTCCAGTGAACGAGCTTCTGCAACGGAAACCTGCATGTACGCGGATGCCAAAGGCGCTCCGCGTGGACACGACCCAATCCGGCGCTATGCCGTGGGAAATCGCTCCGCGATGTCTTCGAGTGGCATCCGCAGTGCGTTGGTCAGATAGCTGACTGTTCGATAGAAACCTGCCAGCATCAGGAGTTCCATCAAGGCGTTCTCGGGGAAGGTGGCACTGAGGCTCGCCCAGAGTTGGTCGTCGATATCGCAGTGCGAGTGCAGTGCATCACAGACGCGAATCAGCAGTTTCTCCTCGTCGCTCCAGCAGGCATCTGCTGCCGAGCCGAGAACGGTCGAGCGAACCTGCTCGTGAGTGAGTTCGGCCAGCTTCGCAAAGCCGGTTACGTGGACCCCCCATTCGTATTCAGAGCGACACAGGGCCGTCGTGCGGTCAATTACGATTTCCCTTTGCCGTATTGTCAAATGACCGCGATCCAGCAGACTGCCGGAGAAGAACTTCCTGGCCAGACGAGGATCGCGGGCCAAGGTCGCGAAAAGCCATAGCGGCGGGCGGCCCTTCATGGTCTTGTCGATGCGCTCCGCAATATCGGACTCAAAGGGGGGGTTGTGCGGGGGCGATGCGTGCTGTCATGTATTGCCTTCCAAAAAGTGCAGGTTGAAGCAACCGCCAACCGGTGCCCCTAACCTGAGGTTCAGGCTATATTGCGTGCTGTATAAAGTAAAGCACACGTATGACACCCGTTATTGACAAACCAGTCCGAGGCTCCAAGTCAGGACGACCCCTCATGGTCGTCCTGGATCTGCTAGGAAGACGGACTACGCTGCGGATTCTTTGGGAGTTGCAGTCCGGCTCGCTGACGTTCCGCGCTTTGCTGGACGCTTGCGAGACAAACACCCGTCTATTGAACATTCGACTCGGCGAACTGCGTGAGGTGGGCTTGGTGGATCATGCGGAGGGGGGTTACCGGCTCACGGAAGAAGGCAGGAAGCTGGGAAGTGCCCTCAAACCCCTGACACAGTGGGCCGATCAATGGGGGCATCGGATGCGAGATCAGACCAAAGCCGACGCTGCGGCCTCTGATTCTGCCGACTAAACTGTGGATTTTCCTCAGATTTCGTGCAGGTAAAGGAAGGCATCCTCTGCGCATCTAGCACTGAACCTGCTCTTTTGGAACTCCGCTTAGGAACTGCAGACATCGGCTGCCAAAGCGCTGAGGCGGTGAGGCGGTGACCAGCCCCAAGCAGCAACCTGAGAGAAAGCCATCCAGGTCAGCCCCCCGGCCGAACGCTCCATTCACTTGCGACCCCGAAATCAGGCGCAGGACGATTTGGCGCTCACATCGAATGTCTGCTCCAGGAATTCATGACGCCCGCAGCCTTTCGGCCATGAGCCAGCCTGAAGGGTCTGAAACGAAGGATTTCCTATCAAGCCAGCGTGAACATGCTCGCGGCTTATTGAACCCACAGCACCTCGAACCGCTGTCGGACCGGAGCGAGCTGTACCGACACCTCATCACCTTCGCACTTACCCAGCATAGCCCTGCTCAAGGGGGCTTTGCTGCTGATGACCTGGATGAGTTCAGCGCCGTTGAGCAACTTCATGTTCCCCCCATCCGGGCCGAGAAAGATCTGTTGTTGCTTGTCGTCTGAATCCACCAGGCAGATCAGTGCGCCGAGCTGTATACCTTGGCTGGCGTTGTAGGGCTGCGGGCGGAACTGGCGCCAATTGGCCATCGCTTGGCGGATGGCTTCCGCGCGACGAGCTTGGCCAGCAGCCAGGTAGGCAGCTTCGAGACCCAATGTGTCGTATTTGTTTTCGGCGATATTTTCCTCATGAGTCGCCGCTTCATGAGCGACCCTCGCTGCCTGCTCGACTTGCAGAAGGTCTTCGGCCAGCCGTTTCAGCACCAGTTGCTGCAACAACAATTTATCCATAACGAAAGGTAGACATCTCGAACAAGTTGGGGGCCTTGATTATGAAGGCCCCTCCCCCTTTCGACGCTTCCATTGGCTACAGGTCAATGGCTTGCCTGCACCTGCTTGCAAGGTTTGCGTTGCTCACCAGCAGTCATTGGTATCGCCAATGCTGAAAGGCGGCCAGCAGAAGCGGTCTTTAATAACCCCATTGCGAACAACTACTCAAAATCTAATGAACCAGAACCCTTCAATCTGCAGAGAGGGAATCAAATCTATCGTCTCCGAGCAGAGACATGACCGCTTCGCGCAGCCATCGGTGGGACAGTGATGGGTCCCAACGTGCATGCCAGGCGATGGAGTACATGCGGTTTGGGACTTCAGCCGGCATGTTCACAATGGCAAGGTCGAACTGACGAGCCAGAATCTGGGCAACACGCATCGGCAAAGTGATGACCGCATCGCTGCCGCGCATGACGAATGGCGCCAGCGACATGGCCGAGATGAACAAGGGAAGCTTGCGCTTTGGCAGAGCTTGTTGCTTGAGCAGTTCGTCCACGTCGTTGTCGCGCCCCAGCATGTTGGCCGTGCTGATGAACCGCATCTGCGCAAGGTCCGCCAGCCCGAGCTTTCTGCCGGCGAGGGGGTGATCGCGCCTCATCAGGCACACGCGCTTTTCTTCAAACAGCGGTACAAAGGTGGTATTACTCGCCTGCCGGTCGAAACGACCAATAGCGAGGTCAATCGCACCGGTTTCGAGCTCCTCAACGGGCGTAACATCGCCGTATGTCGGGACAAAGGAGGCAGTAGCCTGAGGCGCCTCGAACTCGAGGAAGGTGTGCAGCGCCGGTGCCAACAGCAGTTCGATGGCACTGGTAGTACCGATCTTGAAAACCTGGGTGGACTCACGCGGGGTGAAGCCTCCCCCCTCCAGCAGCGCCTTGTCGACGGCTTCCAGTGCCCGCCGCACAGATTCACGGAGCCTGCGAGCCAGAGCTGTGGGTTCCAGCTTTCCACGCACTCTCACGAACAATGGGTCTGACAGCTCCTCTCTCAGTCGGGCGAGATCGCGGCTGACCGCCGGCTGCGTGCGCGCGAGCCGATCCGCAGTCTTGGTGACATTGCCGGTTTCCATCAGGGACTCGAAGACCAGCAACAGGTTCAAGTCAAAGCGCCTGAGTGACAGAAGATCCATTTCAGCCTTTTCGCAATCAGCCCCAACCACCCGTATTACGCAGCGATTGCGCTTGGCACATGGGCCATCTGCCAGTAGTGAGCATCTGCCATGACTATACCCAAATAGGTATATATGGGCTCGAAAATATGATTTCCCATGGAGATTCATGCCCACCATACTTCGCCGAAAGTCCAACGCTGCAGATGCAGCACGGCCTATTCACAAACCACAGACGGAGACAGACATGAACAGCATCTACAAGGCATTCCAGGTCCTAGTGCCGGTGATTGCAGCGTCCATGGCAGGTGCAGCGCCTGCGCAGGACGTTTATCCGGCCAAGCCTATTCGATTGATCGTCCCGCTTCCCCCAGGTGGTGGCACCGACGGAATCGCCCGAGTCTGGAGCGACTATGTTTCACGCACGCTGGGAACCCCAGTCGTGGTGGAAAACCGCGCGGGCGTCAACGGATCGCTGGCTGCGGCCTATGTCGCCAGCCAGCCGGCAGACGGCTACACCATCTTGCTCGGCACACAGTCCAATCTAGCGCTCAACCGCTTCTCCTACGGCAAGCTGAACTACGACCCGGACCAGAGCTTCGAGGGAGTAGGCATCCTGGCGACCACGCCGCAAATCCTGCTGGCCAGCACCACGCTGCCCGCCAACAGCATTGCCGATCTGGTCAAGCTGGCAAAGGCGTCTCCAGGCAAGTACTCCTACAGCTCAGCAGGTAAGGGAAACTCCACGCACCTAAACATGGAAGTGATCGCCAGGCACTTTCAAGTGAACCTGCTGAATGTGCCCTACAAAGGCAGTGGCGCCGCCTTGCTCGCTACCGTCGCCGGCGAGACTCCCCTGACCAGCGCCGTGGTGTTCTCTGCCATGCCCTTCATCAAAGACAAGAAGGTCAAGCCCCTGGTGATCTTCGGCGACCGACGGCTGGCGGAGCTGCCGGGCGTGCCCACGCTGGCCGAGGTCGGTATCGCCAAGTCCGTCGGTGGTGGCTGGTACGGGCTCGTCGTGCCCAAGGGAACGCCCGATGCCATCGTCCAGAAGCTCAATGCCGTGACTACGAAAATGTGGGCGGATCAGGACGCCCACCGCAAGCTGAACACCTTGTACATGGTTGAGCCCTCGGACAAGACGCCAGCCGCAGTCCGAAATGCTGCGCTGCAGGATGCCGAGCAATGGGGTCCGCTGATCAAGTCCCTGAATCTCAGCGTGCAATGACACTGCATATTGAACTGAGGCCGGGGCGCATGGCGTGCCCGGCATCGCCTGATGGATGGAGATCTGCATGAGTGCAACACAATTTTTCCCGCTAGTAGACGTGGCCGGCGATGCCTACGAGCGCGGCCGCCAGCATGGGCGTGCCGTCCCCGAACGCATTGCCGCTGGCGCGATGCTATACCGCGCACAGCTTAGCCACCGGGGGCTGGATAGTGCAACCATCGATACCCTCGCACGATCGATGGTGCCGCAAATCCAGGCATTTGACGAAACCTACCTGGAAGAGATGCGCGGCATTGCCGACGGAGCCGGAACGACCCTCGAAGACATCCTGACGATCAACTGCCGCACGGAGATGCTGTATGGCTTTGCGCGAATGCAGGACGATACGATGCGTCACGAGGAGATGGAGGACGGCGATTGCACCGGGTTGGTGGTACTGCCCAGGCGCTCGGCCACGGGCCGGCTGATCCATGCACACAACTGGGACTGGCGCCAAGAGTGCGGCGACACCTGCATCGTCCTGCGCATTCGCAGCAAGAACGGGCCGGATATCCTGAGCTTCACGGAAGCCGGAGCACTGGCGAGGCACGGCCTGAACAGTAACGGCATGTCCCTGACCGGGAATGCGATGTCCTGTCACAAGGATTTCCAGAACGGCCCGGGTGCGCCGGTGGTGCTACTGCGCCGACGGCTCCTGGAGGCCACTAACCTGGCGCACGCGATGCGCGCAGTCTATGGTGCTCAGCGCTACTGCTCCAGCAACATGATCCTGGCGCAAAGCAGTGCCGACGATGGCTGCGGCATCAGCCTGGAGGCAGCCCCGGACGAGGTCTACCCGATGCTGCCGCAGGCCGATGTGCTTGTCCATGCCAACCACTGGCTGTCGCCCGTCGCGCTGATCCGGTTGAAGGATCCGGGGCTGGCAGCGAGGCCGGACAGCCTGTACCGGCAGCACCGCGTCGAAACCGCACTGCGCGCCATCGAGGGCCGGGGCGTCAGCTGGGACGATATCCGCTCGATCCTGGCGGATGACTTCGGTTACCCCGACGGGGTGCTGAGAAGCCCCAAGCCGGGCGATTTCAGCAGTATTTCCGCAACCGTCGCCACGACATTGATGGATGCTGCCAACGGCGTCATGTGGGTGGCGCGCAAGCCCTACGAGGGAAGGGAGTTCCAGGAGTATGCACTCTAGGATCACGCCCTTGGCACCCGCAGGTGAGACCCAATCCATGTACCTCAGCGTCTTTGACATTTTCAAGATCGGCATCGGCCCCTCCAGCTCGCACACGGTCGGCCCCATGAAGGCCGCACGCATGTTCGCCCACAAACTGGAAAGGGAAAACATGCTCGGTCGTATCCATCGCATCCGATGCGAACTCTACGGATCGCTGGGAGCGACCGGGAAAGGCCATGGCTCGGATACCGCTGTACTCCTGGGTCTGTGCGGTCACGAGCCGGAGAGCATCGATGTCGACAGTGCACCCGGACTGATTCAGCGCGTTCGCGCCAGCGGCACGCTCGCTGTCGGAGGAAAGCACCACATTGCATACATAGAGAAAACGGACCTGCTGTTCATCGCCGGCAAGGCCCTTCCGCTCCACGCCAATGGCCTGCGGTTGCTTGCATTCGATGCGGACGAGCAAGAACTCTCCGCGCAAACCTATTATTCGATCGGTGGCGGCTTCGTTATCGACGAGCAAGGTCTGCGGGATACATCCTCCGACACCGAGCCCCCCGTGCCCTTCAACTCCGGCGCGGACTTGCTGGCGGCCACATCGCGGCTTCAATGCAGCATCGCCGGCATCATGCACCTCAATGAGCTCCAGCTTCGGCCGGAGCGGGAAACCGTCAGCGGCCTGATGGCTATATGGGCGGTGATGCAGTCCTGCATCGAGCGCGGCTGCCGGTCCGATGGAGTGTTGCCTGGCGGCCTCCAGGTAAGAAGGCGGGCACCCGATTTTTTTTCGTGCCCTGGCAGCCTCGGTTGAAGTAGATCCCTTTGTGCGGATGGATTGGGTGAATCTATTCGCTCTGGCAGTGAACGAGGAGAATGCGGCGGGTGGCCGAGTGGTGACGGCTCCCACGAACGGTGCCGCCGGCATTATCCCGGCCGTGCTGAGTTACCACATGCGATTCAACCCTGGGGCCACCGACCGATGCGTGGTGGACTTTCTGCTTACCGCAGCGGCCATCGGCATTCTCTACAAGAAGAATGCCTCGATCTCGGGCGCGGAAGTGGGCTGCCAGGGCGAGGTTGGCGTGGCTTGCTCCATGGCTGCGGCCGCGCTGTGCGCCGTGATGGGAGGCACCCCAAAGCAAGTCGAGAATGCTGCGGAGATCGGCATGGAACATCACCTCGGCCTGACCTGCGACCCGGTGGGAGGCCTTGTGCAGATCCCCTGCATCGAACGCAATGCAATCGCTTCGGTCAAAGCCATCAATGCGGCCCGCATGGCGCTTCGCGGAGACGGCTCACACCATGTGAGCCTAGACAAGGTCATCAAGACCATGAGAGAAACCGGTGCAGACATGAAGACCAAGTACAAGGAAACAGCGCGAGGTGGCCTGGCGGTCAACGTGGTCGCCTGCTGAGTCGTCAGTAAGCGAAAAACTCAATAGGCGCAGCGCAATCGAGATAGGAAAGTCTGTGCTCTATGGCGTGCGTACCAAGCACTCAGTCAGCAGATCCACCAGACTCTTCTTGAGCGATTGAGGTATCAGCAAGCCAATTACGGCCAGGGGACGGGGCCCGCACCTGTAGCCAACTAGCTTGAACAAAGGGCTGAACCCCATTTGGCGCCACCGCATGCGTGGCTCGCAAATATTCGAACAGCATGGGCAGAGAGCGAGTGATCAGAAGTGAGGGCTCCGGGAGATGTTCACAAGACTCGAACAGATGCTCGAACACTGCCTCTCCTACGTGGTGATTGTGCCCAGCCATTGGTATCGCAGGTGCTGAACGACAGCAAGCAGCTGTGGATTCAACCGGTCGATGCAGGTGTAGATCAGCCGGAATCCCGCTTCCGGTCGAACGCAGCCGGTCGCGACTTGTCAATCATGCCGGCACAGATAGTCAGGTCAACTGCAATACGCAGCGGGAGGCACTCTGTGCAGCAGAGTTGACCAATATCTGTACCTGGCACTTGACCAGCAGTTGCCAAACTGAGCTCCCATGGACTGCATTGAACAAATACACTGCTTCTCACCCTGCTTCGGGCGATAACGGACTCCAAGGCCTTGCCTCAAGCAGATTCCGGATATCGGCTTCAAACGCTACTCAATAGAACTACCAAGGAGACCTCAATGAACCGTCGACTGATACTCGCCTCAATTGCTGCCGTAGGTGCGCTCACCACCATGGCAACCGCTCGCGCAGAAGCAGCTTTCCCGCAAAAACCCATTACCTTTGTCGTTCCGTATCTGGCTGGTGGAACAACCGATCTTGTGGCGCGTGTCGTAGGCGAGCACATGGCACGCACGCTGGGCCAGGCTGTGGTGATCGAGAACAAGCCTGGTGCCGGAGGCAATATCGGCATGGATGTCGTGGCAAAGTCCAAGCCCGACGGCTACACGATCGGTTTCGGAGCCATCTCCACCAATGCGCTCAACCCGCACATCTACAAATCGATGGCGTTTGACCCTCGCAAGGATTTCACGGCGGTTTCCATGCTGGGCTACTCCACCATCGTGCTGGAAGTGGGCAAGAGCTTCCCGGCAAACAATGTGCAGGAGTTCATCGCCTACATCAAAGCGAACCCTGGCTTTCAGTACGGTACTGCCGGCGCCGGAACCAGCATGCACCTGGCTGGCGTGATGTTTGCGCAAATGGCTGGCCTTGATACTGTCCATGTGCCCTATAAAGGCAGCGTACCGGGTATTACCGACATGCTTGGCGGCCACCTACCCGCCATGTTTGATAACCTGCCCGCGTCCCTGCCGCACATCCAGGCAGGCAAGCTCAAAGCGCTGGCCGTGGCTGGTAGCGAGCGCAGTCCATCGTTACCCAATGTGCCGACAATCGCGGAGAGCGGACTCAAAGGCTACGCAGTCGATCCATGGTTCGGCGTATATGGCCCAGCCAAGCTCGATCCCGCCATCACAGCCAAACTCAATACAGCCATCAACCAGGCCCTGAGCGATCCCGCCGTCAAGGACAAGCTGGTGCAGGCCGGATTCACCCCCAAGGGGTCTGCGGCACAAGCCTTCGAAGCGCTGACACAGTCCGAATACAAACGACTGGGCGATGTTGCACGCAAGGCCCAGATGCAGGTCAACTGACGACACGGCCTCCAGACGCCTGGCAACAGGGGGCCGAAGCCGGGCCTCTAAGCACCTCGACACGCTACAAGGCAAAAGGTTTTCCGCAAAGTAGCCGAGATAACCATCCGGACGAATGCGCAGACCATCCAGGGATGGTTTTGTCTTCCGCGAGGAAACCGCGGATAAACAAGTTGTTGGCACTGGTCTGGGTATCGCCCCATACGCGCGAGCCAAATAGCCAGGCAGTCGGCTCCGAGGACAAAGCGCCGCTCAAGACAGACGGCGCTCCAAAACTGATGTTGGTGCCGGAGGCCGCTCAGGCAGCGGACCGCAATCGGCAGCCATAAGTCCGTAGCGTTGATCAATCCAGAGAAGGCGGTTCTCGACCAAGGCCACTTCTCTTTTTTTGAACCTCAACGAGTGAGTTCCGCAAAGCTATGCAAAGGCGATCAGCGCACCTCCTGCATTGCTCGATAGGCCAGCTCAAAGCGGGGGTCCAGCATGGCACCTACATTGCAGCGCGACCAAGGCGATGTCTGGCTCGGATCGAGGTTGAAAACATGGCCCGGGGCCATGGTGACTTTGTGGGCGAGCAAGCGCTCGGCCAGACGCACGGCATCGGGATTGCCGGGGAACGTGGCCCAGAGGTAAAGCGATTGAGGGTTACGCACAAACACCTCGCAGTTGTGCATCTCCAACCAATCCAGCGCCTGCTGCGTTGCCTTACCCAAACGCTGGCGCAAGCGCACGAGATGCCGCTCGTAGTGGCCTTCGCGGAGCATCACATCGACCATGCGCTCGCAGTATTCGGACCCGCTCACATGGATCAGCGATCGCAAATCTGCCAGGTCGCTGGCTAAAGCATCGCCGCAGGCGATGAATCCCACGCGAAGGGCTGCAGAAAACGACTTGGAGAAACTGCCTATATAAATCGTGCGCTCCAGCTGATCCAGCGTGGACAAACGCACTGACGAGGTCGGTTTGAAATCGGCCAATGGGTCGTTCTCTACCAGCAAGAGGTTATGCCGCTCTGCAAGCTGCAGGACGCGGTAGGCCTTGGCAGCGCTGATGTCTGAGCCAGTGGGGTTGTGCGCCACAGACTGGGTGAAAAACAGACGCGGGCGCTCAGTCAACAGTAGTTGCTCCAGCGTCTGGACATCGGGTCCATCGGCTTGCCTGGGGACTCCCAGCACGCGCGCTCCTGCCAGCTTGAGCTTGCCGAACAGCAAATAGTAGCCAGGATCGTCTACCAGCACCGTCGCGCCAGGCGGAACGAAGTAGCGAATCACCAGATCCATGGCTTCATTCGCACCTTGGGTCAGGACCAGTTGCTGAGGTGTGACTCCCAGGCCGAACACGCCCAGCTTGCGCACCAGGCTGTCGCGCAGCGGCGCATAGCCAAAGCGGCTGCCATAGCGAAACAAAGACCCCAGTCCGGTTCGCACCACTTTCTGGTGATAGCGATCCATGCGCATATCGGCCAGCCACTCTATGGGCGGAAATCCATCGCCAACCGCGACAGCATCCGGCTGGGTCTTGAGTTGCTCGCGCATCAACCAGACCACATCCATCGCACGGTTGAGCTGGCCTGCGTCCTCATCCTGAGGTGCATGGCGTGCCTGCGCTTGAACATAGAACCCAGAGCCGCGCCGGGACTCCACCAGACCGCGTGAGACCAAAAGATCAAAGGCTGCCACCACGGTGTTTTTGGCGTAGCTGTGCAAATGCGCCAGCTCACGCAAGGACGGCAGCTTGTCCCCTGCACGATACACGCCATCGGTTATTTGCTGCCCTATCAAATCAGCCAAACGCTCTGCAATAGGGGCCTGACGCTTGCTACCACCCGCCATTCAAGTCTCCTGGATCGTGAGCCGCCAGTATGTATGCAGATGGGTCCAATGTTGCATTGCGGCAGTACTGTTCTTGCAAACTGTACCTGTATTAAAAGGTACAGTTTGAATAAATTCTCGGCCAACCGTCCCCTTGTATTGATATCCAGATTTGGATTTGTAGGAGTTTTCATGGCCGTCGATTCGCGTCTTCCCAATTTCCGAGCTCTCACCCCCGCACAGCGCTGGGAGCATGTCGCCACCGCATGCAATCTCAGTGCCGAAGAGCGCAATCTACTGACCCAGGCGGGCGCCCTGCCCGCCACCTTGGCTGACGGCATGATCGAGAATGTGGTGGGCACGTTCGAGCTCCCCATGGGCGTCGCAGGCAACTTCCGCATCAACGGCCGCGATGTACTGATTCCGCTCGCAGTGGAAGAGCCTTCCATCATTGCAGCTGCATCGTATATGGCCAAGCTGGCCCGTGAGGATGGAGGCTTTGAAACATCGAGCACCTTGCCGCTGATGCGTGCGCAGGTGCAAATCGTCGGCATCAGCGATCCCTATGGTGCAAGACTGGCGTTGTTCAAGGCCCGCGATGAGATCCTCGCGCAAGCCAATAGTCGAGACAAGGTGCTGATCAGCCTGGGCGGTGGCTGCAAGGACATCGAAATCCACGTCTTCCCCGATTCTCCACGCGGCCCTATGGTCGTGATGCACTTGATCGTGGACGTGCGCGACGCCATGGGTGCCAACACCGTGAACACCATGGCCGAATCAGTCTCGCCACTGGTGGAGAAAATTACTGGTGGTTCGGTGCGCCTGCGCATTCTCTCGAACCTGGCAGACCTGCGCCTGGCCCGTGCTCGTGTACGCCTGACACCGCAAACCTTGGCCACCAAAGAGCGCAGCGGCGAAGCAATTATTGAAGGCGTGCTCGACGCCTACACTTTCGCCGCCATTGACCCCTACCGCGCCGCCACCCACAACAAGGGCATCATGAACGGCATCGACCCCGTCATCGTCGCTACAGGCAACGATTGGCGCGCGGTCGAAGCCGGTGCCCATGCCTATGCCAGCCGCAACGGCCAATACACCTCGCTGACGCACTGGGAAAAAGACAATGCCGGCGCTTTGGTGGGAACCATCGAGCTGCCCATGCCCGTGGGCTTGGTGGGCGGGGCCACCAAGACCCATCCACTGGCGCGCCTGGCGCTCAAGATCATGGAGGTGAAGTCTGCCCAGGAACTGGGCGAGATTGCCGCTGCCGTGGGTCTGGCCCAGAACCTGGGTGCTTTGCGCGCGCTGGCCACCGAAGGCATTCAGCGCGGCCATATGGCACTTCATGCTCGCAATATTGCGCTGGTCGCAGGAGCCGTGGGTGAAGAAGTAGAGATCGTCGCCAAGCGCCTGGCTACCGAGCATGACGTGCGCACCGATCGCGCACTGGAAGTGCTGCAAGAAATTCGCGCCCAGCGCTAAGCATCCTCAGCCTCGCCAGGCACATCCGGGCGAGGCTTTTCTTACCCGAAACGGGAACAACAACAAGCAAGGAGACAAGGCTATGAGTTCCGACAAGCAAGCCTCGCACTGGCAACTCGCTGAGGTCTGGGGTGATACCGTTGACCTCAAGCACCTGAGCTGGTCCATCCTGATCGGCATCGGCATCAGCGTGCTCGGCTTTTTTGCAGCCAGCCGTTGGCTGAGCTCGGTGGTCGAATCCAAACAGCTGGCTCATGCCTACGCCATGCTCGCTGGCTTGGCCGGCTGTGTGCTCGCTGGCGTTATTTGCGCCCGCATCTTCCCTCCCAAACGTGTGGTGACCGAAGAAGACATCTCCAGCAACCCTGAATGGCGTGCCGAAGTGCTGCGTGAGCTGGAGCAGCAGCCCGGTGGTCTGGGTTCTGTGTCTGACCTGCCCCCAGTCGTGGTGCAGGAGCTCAAGGAACTCAAGCTCTATGAGCTTTTCGTCACGCCCGGCACATCCAGAAGCCGTGATGGCCAGTAACCCAAGGAGTACACGGCATGGATCCTCAACTCATTGAACAAATCGGCGTCGCTGCGGGCATGGGCCTGATCGGCGCCATCGTCTTTGCTGCAATCGGACTGGTTTCCGGCACCGACGAAACCACGACACTGGCACCACTCACCCTGCTTGTCGTTTTGCTCGGCGTTCCGCCTGCAGGCGTCTTTACCTTCTTTCTGGCTGGTGCCGTTGCCAAGCACATGACCCATGCCGTTCCGACAGCGCTGCTGGGTATCCCCGGAGATACACTCGCCACGCCTTTGCTGCAGGATGCAGACTTGCTGCGCAAGCTTGGCGTGCCGCATATTGCCTTGCGCAAAATGGTCTCGGGCGCCATCGTCGCGGCCTTTGTTGCCGTGCCGCTGGCGGTGCTGTTTGCCGTGATGTTGGCGCCGTTCGGCTCGACCATTACCAAGACTGCACCCTGGATTTTTCTGGCCGCAGCCGTGCTGATTGCTTATTTCTCCAAAGGCCGCTGGGGGGCAATTGCTTTGCTCGTGCCTTTTGTGGTGGTGATTCTGGCGCTGCAGGCACTGACTGCCAAGTACGACACCAAGCTCAGCATCAGCTACTTCCTGGGCATCGCCATTGGACCTCTGGTTGCCGATCTTTTTACCGTCATGGCGCCCGCAGGCCGCAAGAGCATGTTGCGCGACAAGGTTCGCCAGTTCAACCTGGCTCCTGATGTCAAAGGTTGGTCGGGCTATTTCCCCAACCCGCTCAAGGTGCTGGATAGAACCCAGACCCGTTGGACGTTAACGACTGCCGCCATTTCCAGCGCAACCTTTGTATTCAGCCCTGTGGCCATGACCGTGGTGCTGGGCGAGTTGGTGGGCTCTCGCATCAAACACGCTTATCACCGCCTGACCACGGTGCTCAGCGCTCGTAACGGCGTGACAGAAGCCACCTATATTGCCGAAGCGCTGATCCCGCTAATCGCCTTTGGCTTGCCCTTGAGTCCTGTGGCTGCCGGCCCTGCCGCACCGTTGTTCAATGCACCTCCACGCTTTACGGTGGATGCTGCTACGGGCCAGACCCACAATCTGCACAACCTGCTGAGCCACTGGGAGTTTCTGGGCTACGGCATGTTGTCGGTGTTGCTTGCCGCAGTGGTGTCCTATCCGTTTGCAATGAACTACGCGCGCCGTGCTGCAATGTTTGTATCGCGCAAAGTCAGCCACGAAGCCATCATTGCCACCTTTGTCGGCCTGATCATCGTGATCAGCGTCTGGGAAGGCGGTCTGCTAGTGATCTTGACCATGGGCCTCATGGGTGGCCTGCTCTCCCGTACCTTCGGCTTCAACACCGGCGTGCAGTTCATGGGCTATTACACAGCCGTGCTCAGCGTTCCTGCGCTGCTCAAGCTGTTCTGAAAGCGAGAGCAGCAATGTCGAATGCACCAGAGCGCCGGGTCAAGATCGTGGAAGTCGGGCCACGCGACGGCCTGCAAAACGAAAAGCTGCCTGTGCCATTGCATGCCAAGGTCGAGCTGATCAACCAGCTCAGCCGCGCAGGCCTGCGCTTTATAGAAGCGGCTTCGTTTGTGTCGCCCAAATGGGTTCCGCAAATGGCCGGCAGCGCCGAAGTGATGACCTTGATCGAACGTAGCCCTGGAGTTTGCTACAGCGCATTGACGCCCAATCTGCAAGGACTGGAAGCTGCTCTGACTGCTCGCTGTGACGAGGTGGCGGTCTTTGGTGCGGCTTCGGAAACCTTCTCGCAACGCAATATCAATTGCAGCATTGCGCAGAGTCTGGATCGCTTCAGACCTGTGGTGAAGAGGGCGCTGGAGACCGGTGTCCCTGTGCGTGGCTATGTGTCCTGCGTGTTGGGTTGCCCCTATGAAGGTGATATTGCTGCAGAGGCGGTCTTGCAGGTTGCGCAAGAGCTTTTGGCCATGGGGTGCCATGAGATTTCTCTGGGCGATACGATTGGCCGCGGCTCGCCCAAGTCCACACGCAAGCTGTTGGAAGTCTGCCTCAGGGACCTTCCCAGCGCGCGCCTGGCGGGCCATTTTCACGATACCTATGGTATGGCGGAAGCCAATGTCTGCACTTCGCTGGAGATGGGACTGCGCATTTTCGACAGCTCTGTGGCGGGCCTGGGCGGCTGCCCCTATGCCCAAGGAGCTTCAGGCAATCTGGCCACCGAAAAGCTGGTCCATGCCTTGCATGCAATGGGCTATGAAACCGGCGTAGATATGTCCAGGGTTCAAGCTGCAGGTCGCTATATCCGACAAGTGTTGAGCGATTTGCATGGCCAGCAAGCGGTACAGCACTGAAACCTGCGCTCTACATAAACACCAGCGCAAAAAGGCCTTGAGATCTCAAATCTCTCGGCCTTTTTCTTTGAAGGCGTCAACGCCCGCTGTCAGAGCAAGTCTCGACCTCTGCACGCAAGTCTGCCATGCGCTGCAGCAGTCGTTGGTGTCTCTGAGATGAATTGCCTCGCCCCGCCAGAAGCACTCACCAGAGAGAAGGCCTTCAAGGACTGCTCCTGGCCAAACTGCGACTGTCTCTGTTCGAACCAGCGCGAACATTGGTAGGTACTTTGCAGCCTTCAAGTTAAAGTGCAACTCAGTTCTGGATGAACGTCGCGGTACACCGATCGCCAACCAAGATTACAGGCCACTTCTGCAGGCGGCTAAGCTCAAACATCAGGCCACTCAAGATATGAAGCTAGGTTTTCACGCGAGCATCTGCGACGAGTCCACCCGAAGTCTCGCTGATGCACTTCGCCCGCTCTTTGACAAGCTATCTGAGCAACTCTCGGGCGAGTACGGCGGCCCAATGGAGCATCTTTGGATTGACGTAGAGTTGCTCGTAGGCTGGGCCAAGCCAGATGGCCACCCCCTACATACTTTTCGACTACAGAAGCGTGTCTCTGGCAGAGGCCATTTTGGTCTTCCAGCCATACCAGACAGGTTCAATGTTGGGCACTATAGCGTTCGACCAGATTTTTCGTTTTTGGCCACTCATTCAACTGAAGAGTCTGTATCGCACATAGTTCAACTCATTTATGAGTCTCTGGCGGCGCTCGAATCCAAGCGGCGCAGAGTTGGCGACTTCGACATTAGGCTACTTCGCGAACGCTTCGTGGATTCATGCAAAGAACTTGGCGTTTCGATTCAATCCAGCTAACCAGCCATCAAAGGTGCCGTCGCATTTCCGCGCAGTACCTGTGGCCTAACTGGCTGGTCAAGCCGAAACGCACAAGCTTCAGTTGCGTGTGCCCTCCGGCTTCGCACTACGGTGCGGCTTACCGCGAGCGTTGTTCTTCCGCATTGACGTTTTGATAGTGACTGCTTCTGGCTGTCTTTCGCCTCAATTATTGCGATGACTGGCTCATACTCGTCAACAGAGTCGATTGCGGTGCGCCTCCAGCGCCAGACAACTCACCTCTCCTCTTGCCGAGGGACAGTAAAACTAAGCGTCGCGGTATAGCGTACATCGGTATATTTCTTACCGCCCACAGTAACCACCGCATCATTGACACGAGCCGATACCTCAAGCACATACAGGCCAGGGAAAGACGGCGTGAAGCTCACCGTACCGTCCTTTGACGGGGTCAGTGAACGGCGCCACCCTTCCTCCGTTTCGATATTCACTTGGCTGGCTGCAACAGCTCGTCCCTTGAATATCAATCGAAAGGTGTTTCCGCCAGGGTGGGTAGGAACCAGCTCCAGGTCGTTCCTGGCCTGAATGTCCTGGCGACCGTAGCGAGCTTGATAGTAGGTAAGAACTCCGTCATCGAACCCGGTTGCTGAGAAGCGCAGATCGCTGAAGGGCTTGGGAACAGCGATATGGTTGATCGCAGTCTGAATTGGCAATGATTTGCCATCAGCTTGCGTTGCCTTGGGCTCCAGCAACGCAGGCAACTTGTCTAAAGGTTTGTGTAACTCTCCTACGTAGGCTCGGACCTCCGCCCCGTCGGGCTGCACCCAGAGATACTCCGCTTGTGCCTGTGCTGAACACCATAGGCCACTGATTAGCAGGCACAAGGCCATTCGATGAAATACAGGAAGCAATTGCACTCAGTGATCCTCATCTTCAAGGTTGTATCCAATGCGCCCGGCGTCTTGGCGCCTTTTGGATATCTTCCTATTCGACGCAGGACCTGCAGTCCAGGCCCTGCGTCGAACAGCACATAACAAAGGCTGGGCAGGCTTGTTGCCGGTCAGCGCGGAGTTTCTATCCGCCTTGCCCAGAATCAGTGGAGGTCCATCATTGCGAGCTCCACGGCAGCGAAGTACCGACGCCCAACTTTGAATATCGGCACTCAGAAGTCATAACGCATTCCGACATTTACGCTGCGCGGAGCACCCCAGGTGTAGAACAAGCCTGCCGCGGTAAAGTTGGTGAGCCCGGCCATGTACTTCTTGTCCAGTGCATTGTTCACGTTCAGGCTGAACGACAGGTGCTTATCGACCTGATAGCGCGCCATTAGGTCTAGCACCGCATAACCCCTCTGCGACAAAGTGGCAGCGCTATTGCTCATCGAGGTCTTGCCCTGCCAGCGTGTAGCCGCACCCACAGTCAGTCCCCGCAAAGAGCCTTGGTCAAAGCGATAGGTCGTGCCGAGCTTGAACTGGTACTTGGGATATTGACTGGCACTGGTGAGCGAGCTGCTTTGCTGCACCAGACTGCCCTGCGCTTGCTAGCCGCGCGCGAGCTCGCCCGCCAGCTCCCAGCCACGCCGCGTTGCAGACGAGACCGCACGGTAGGCCGTATTACCCGCAGGAGTGAGATCACCACTTTCCTCCGCGGTGTTTTCCGTCTTCATCCAGAAGTGAGCGATGCTGGCATTCAAGCGCTTGTCGAAAAATTCGGCCTTGGCGCCGACCTCATAAGTGTTGCCCTCCTCCGGTGCCAGCGTTGCACCCCGCGCATCCTGAGCCGTCTGCGGCTGGAAAATGCTGGCATAGCTTGCGTACAGCGACACGTTCGGCTGCACCTCGTAGACCAACCCAGCGTACGGGGTGATCACACCGTTCTCCTTCATGTCATAGTTCCACCAGTAGGGTGTGATGTCACGCTCTTCAAACCGTGTAACGCGTAACCCAGTGATCAACTGCAGAGGATCCGCCACCCGGAAGCGTCCGGCAGCATAGGCATAACGCTGCTTCTGACTGAATTTGTTGTTGCCGTAGTTCAAGACACTGAAATCAGGCTGAGGCAACACCGCGCCTCCCTGTGCCATGTTGATGCCGAGATTGCCTAGCGGCACCAGGTTCAACGCATTCAGCGGCAATTGCACATTGCTGTGAAAACGCGATACGCCTGCGCCGGCCAGAAGTTCATGCGAGCGGCCCAACAGCTCGAATGTCCCCTTCACATCGAGATTGATGCTCCAGTTATCGGTCTCCATGTTGCGCCATCGGCCGAAGCTTGCGCGGTCCTGATCGTAGAAGTAGCCAGCCTTCATATCGTCCATGGATACGTTCTGATGTGAAAACTTGAGCGTGGCTGTCCAGTCATCCGCCAGACGTTGCTCCAGACTGCCGAAGAGATTGAGACCTTTTTGGGAATATCCGCCCCAGGGGGCACCGGTGTTGAAAGAGCGCGGCATCCACGCCACCTCACCACCTGTTCGCGTGTAGCGCTGGATCGGCTGCGTAGTGCCGATGCCTTGTGCATCGCGTTCGCGATAAGTCATACCGAGGTTGAGGACTGTGCCGGGAGTGATGTCCGCTTCGAGTGCCCCGAACAGCATCTTGCTGCTGCTCTTTTCATGATCGCGGAATCCCCCTGCGTCCATGGCAGAAGCGACCAGACGCCCCCGTACCGTGCCCGCCTCGTTCAGTGGACCGCTCACATCGGCCTGTGTTCGATAAGTGTCCCAGCTCCCCGCATTGGCACGCACGCTGGCCTGAAATTCGCGAGTCGGGCGCTTACGGATCATGTTCACCGTGGCGCCATAGTCGCCTTTGCCGACAACCAGACCGGATGAACCCTTGAGGACCTCGATCCGGTCGATCTCCGCCATATCGTCGAGCGAAAACATGGTGCTGGTAAGGTAGTACCAGCCGCTGCTCAGCTGTGCCATGCCATCGGTCTGCAGGTTTACCTTTGCCCCACGCGCTTGAAAGTCGGTGGCATTGTTCTGCCTGTAGACGGCGATGCCAGGTGTCTGTTCCATCACATCGGTCAGCGTCTCCAGCTTGAAGTCATCCATGCGCTGACGCGTCATGACGGTCACGGATTGAGGTGTCTCGCGTAGCGAGAGATTCAGGCCCGTTGCCGTCCGGCTGGAACCCGTCTGGGTGTAGCTGCCGGTGCCCTCGGTAACGCCGTCCCTCTCGAGCTGTGCAGTCACCGTGACTGTGGCCAGCGATGCGGAATCATCATTTGACGCGATGGCCTTGATGATCAGGCCACCCCCTTGAGTTACGGCGACCAAACCGCTTCCAGCTAGCACCTGCTCCACTGCCTGCTTCAGCGTGAGTGCTCCATGGACGGGGCGCGCTGTCTTGCCTGCAACCAACGCGGGAGCAAACCCGATCGATGTGCCAGAGGCTGCTGCCAGCTCGTTGAGTGCGCTCCCCAATGGCTGGGAAGTGATCGAGAAACTGATGCTTTTTCCACTATCAGCAGCGGATTGCGCCTGCGCAATCATCGGGGAGAGGACTGCCAGGGCTGCGGCCAAAGCAAGAGGAGCGGGCTGGAAATGAGGCTGCGTGAAGCGCATGGAGAGGGATTCCGAACGTCGAGTAATGAATGAAAATGAAACTCACTACTCTTTAAGACGCATCAGATCACCAGAAATACACCCCTAGTCCGAAAAAATTCGAAATGGCCGCATCGAGCCTGAAAGTGCTCAATGCGCACTGACGATTTCAGTCTTCCCCGATGACATGCTGACCAGCTTCACAGGCAGGATCTGGGTCAGCATGCGCGCAAACTCCCCTGGTCTATCAATCTGGTAGCTGCCGCCGATGGTCATTGCAGCGACCGCAGGGTCGCGGATCTCCAGGCCCGTTGGAGCATAGCGCTCCAGTTCTAGCAATGCATCAGCCAGTGAGGTGTTATCAAAACGCACCAAGCCCTTGCGCCAAAGGGCGACACTGCCGGGAGAAACACTGGCTACCTGGCCTAACACCCCACTGGATGACACCCTCAGGCCTTGTCCTGCCAGCAATTCGACAGGCAGATCAGCCTTCGCGCTGGCGGTGCTGTAGGAACTGGCGACCCGTACATGGCCCTTCTCCACCGAAACATTGACAGCCCCGGCATCGGCCCCCTGGTTGCGATAGCGAACGGAAAATCGTGTCCCGAGTATCGTGACACGCGCAGGCCCAGCGAGGACATGAAATGGCTTCTTGGGATCGGCGGCAACCGAGAACATGATTTGTCCATCCGCAATCCGCACTTCTCGGCGGTCGCGGTACATGGTGACCTGAGCCTGGGTGTCGGTGTCCATGGCGAGCTCGGTGCCATCTGGCAAGGTAACAAGCCTTTGCTGCCCCTTCTGCGCAACATAGCTGCTCTCGAATGTCGGCTGCAGCATCCATTGATGCCATCCAATCCCTGCCACAAAGACCGCAGCACAACAGGCAGCGACCAAGGCAGAGCGCGGCTGCATCCAGTTCAACAGAGCGCCTGCGCGCACCCATACTTCCATCGCCTTCGGCTTCGCGGGCTCCCCGCCAGACTGCGCAGAAGATCCGCCACTTGCAATGACTTCGCTCTTGAACGAGGAACGTGCTTTTGCAACCATGTCGGCAGGAGCAGAACGCAGCACCGCCATGTCTTGGGTCAGATGACGAAACGCCGTGTCATGCGCAGCATCCTCAGCCAACAACTGACGCAGGGCTTCATGCTCGCTCTCGCTCAAACCTTGCTCCCAGCGCGAGTGCCATTCGACGGCAGCCACATCTACCGGATTCTGTCGACTGAAAAAATCCGCAAGCTCGCGCGCTTCCGCAGCCTCGTCAAAGGAGGCTGGCACATTGCGCTGGGATGCAAAAGAGTGACTCATCTTAGGGATACGGATGCGCGGGGCGGGGCAAAAATTCACCCTCGGCGAAACAGCTACGCAAAACGCACGCGAATTTGCGATCACTCGACATTATCAAGTTCCATTCTGCGCGCAGCACAAGCAAGTTTTCCGCGGCTGATGTACTGATTCACCATGCTCAGCGACACCCCCATCCGCTCTGCAATTTCCTTGTTGGGCAACTCATCGAAGATGTACATGCAGAAGGCATCACGACACCGAGGCGGCAGCCCCTCGATAGTGTCAAGATACGCTTGAATGCTCTGAGACGATGCATAGGCATGCTCGGGCTGCAGATGCAGAGGACTCGCAGGCTGATCCAGCTCCTCCAATGAATCGATACTTTGATGCTGGCGCACCTCAGCCCGTCTATCCATATCGATTTTGGCGCGCAAGGCCACCTGCCTCAGCAATGCACCTGGCTCAAGAATGACCTGCCCCTTCTGCTGCATGGAAAGCACACGGGCATAGCTTTCCTGCGCCAAGTCAGCCGCAGTATCGCGGTCTCTCACTTTGCGCATGCAGAAATTCAACAGGTCTCTGTAGTAGCGGGTCAGCACGATCCAAAAAGCCAGTAGCAATGAGTGAGGTCGAACGTGCGCGGCGATAAGACAGCCCTGGAGCCCAGGCGCAAAGAGTTGCGATCAACTACACGGCAAAATTATAAATTGTTAATGCGACTTATTCTCAATAAATGCATCCGATGTGATGCGAACTGCGGGTACTGGTCGGTCGTGACCTCTATTCGGCTCAATGTCGACCGGCATACCTGATGAGCACCGACAGCAAGCCGCCGCTCGGAAATCTGCGGTGGCCGGCTGCTAGTGGCCGATAGCTGCCAACCGACAGAGACCCGGAGCCAGGCTGGTGCCGCTTCAACTACTCTCCAAGGTGCCGGTGTCAGCAGTCGCTCCATCTCTTTCATTTACTCAACCTGCCACTGGTCGATACACAACTTTCAGCCTCTGCGCACCACACGCTTCTATTGCGTGGACGATCAAAGAAAAGACCGTTGCATGTCTCAATCCAAACAGAGCACATCCAGGCTGGAGGCGTGTATAGAGCTCAGCGGTTTGATGGCTGTGTCTCCAAAGAAGAGCAAAGCACCAAGTTGGACCAGTTCGAAAAAACCGGCTCCTGAAGGCAGACGTTCACTAGCCGGTAATGAATGAGCTACGTGGCCATCAGCTCGGATTACCGCTCTGCCGCCATGAAGTTTGACGGCTTGCTCCCGAGCCTCTTGCGAAACATCGTGGAGAAGGCACCCGGACTGTCATAGCCCAGTTGAAGCGCCACCGTTGTCACCGAATCACCGCACCCCAGTTTGGACATTGCAAAAAGAAGACACGCCTGGCTTCTCCACTCTGAAAACGATATTCCGGTTTGCGAGCGAAAGAACCGGCTGAAGGTGCGCTCACTCTGGTGCAGCTGCTGCGCCCAGGCCAGTGGCGACAAGCGCACGTCGGGCTGGTGAAGGAAAGCAATGCATAGAGTCGCCAGCCGTTCATCTCGCGGTAGCGGCGCAAAGAACGGCAGTGCTTCAGCGCGGCCGACCTCCAACAGCAGAAGCGACATCAGCACACCATCGCGACCGCGCTCGTCATATAGCGCCGGCAAGTCGATGGCTTCGATAAGCAGCTGCCGTAACAGCGGGGACACGGCCAGCACCTCGCAATGCGATTGGCTCCGTGGCACCTCGTCAGGCTCAATGTACAGGCTTCGAGTATTGACTCCCACCATCTTCACCCTGTGCGGCTTGCCTGCAGGAATCCACACGCCACAGTGGGGAGGTATCACCCAGGCGCCATCGTCAGTACCGACCTCCATCAATCCGGTCGCGCCATAGAGGAACTGTGCCCGGCGATGGCTATGAGTATCCAGAACGGTGCCAGGCGCGTAGTCGGTGCCAATGGCCACAACGGCACGAGGCGTGGCATCGAGGGAGTTCAGTGACTGATTGCGCACAGCGAGACTGCAAGGAGCGAATGGCCGAAATGCAGATATTGTTGACCAAACATCGAAAGCGCGCCACTCCAGAGCAATCTACTGTGACGACTCCTGCATCATTGGAGTTTTTCGTGTCCTTGTATTTGTTGTTGGCAGTCTGCGGATGTGTGACAGGCGTCACTACCGTTCTCTTTGGTTTCGGTGGCGGATTCGTGGTCGTTCCGCTGCTGTATCGCTTGTTGTCTACACCGAATGCCCCAGGCAGCGCAGTGGGGCAGTCGGCCATGCAGATTGCCGTTGCAACATCCACCTGTGTGATGGTCTTTGGTGCGCTCCTCGCAACGTGGCGTCATCAACGTGCAGGAACAGTGGATTGGACGAATGTCAGGCCTTTGCTGGGCCCCATTGGCGCGGGGGCCGCACTTGGCGCACTTGCGGCAACCGTTGTTCAAAGCGAATGGCTGCGTTGGGCCTTTGCGGCATATCTGGTGCTGACTATTCTGGACTGCTGGTTGAGGCCTGGGTTTCTTGCTCAGCCCGTGGCAAAGCAGCACCGCCATGGGCCGCTGGCGAATGCATTGTCCGGACTGGTGATCGGGTGGGTTGCTGCATTGCTAGGGGTCGGCGGCAGCGTGATGACCGTTCCCCTGATGCGCCGCCGTGGAATCGAAATGACACGAGCAACCGCCATGGCGAATCCGCTATCACTGCCGGTCGCGCTGGCAGGGACAGGGACTTACATCGTCCTGTCCACTCAATCTCCTTTACCTCTTGGGGAGTGGCACCTCGGCTATATCGACATACGAGCTGCTGCTGTGCTCGTGGCCGGCTCCTGGATTGGTATCCGTGCAGCATCGCTTTGGATCGGGCGCATTCCAGACCGAGTTCACGCGAAGGTCTATTTGGGACTGTTGATCGCCGTTCTTTTGGCCATGGTGACAACATGACCGAGATCTACTCTGCCTTCATCCCGAACGTCGGCTTGTGAGCGAAAGCTCTATTTCGCCAGAGCCCCTGAAGCAGTCTTCAGCCGACTTGCTGCGCGCATCGAACGTCTGCTGACGCAGGCGTCTATAGAACCTGCACTAGCGGCCATTGGCATTCGTTCGAGTGAGAAGCCTGAACGATCTACCAAGAGCCGCATGTGCGATATGGCCTGATGAGGCCTCTGATACAGGTATGGCTCAGGCAGTAAATCGCTTCAGAATCAACGACGCATTTACACCGCCGAAACCAAATCCGTTGAGCATGGCGTGCTCTATTGCATGAGCACGCGCACTCCCGGCGATCAGGTCCAGGCCGTCCGCCAAAAGGTCTGGCTGCTCCAGGTTGAGCACGGGTGGCGCGATCTGGTCGCGCAAAGCCAATACTGTGAAGATCGCAGCAGCTCCGCCTGCAGCTCCCAGCATGTGACCCACGGCTGATTTGGTGGCCGTGATGGAGGGGCCGGTATCTGCTCCAAACACTTGACGAATGGCTGCCAGCTCTCCCCGGTCACCCACGGGAGTGGAGGTTGCGTGAGCATTCAGGTGTTGAATATCACGAGCGTGCAACTGTGCCTGTCGCAACGCGGCGCACATCGATCGCGCTGCGCCTGATCCATCTTCTGGACCTGAGGTGACATGGTATGCATCGGCAGAGGTGCCATAGCCCACGACCTCGGCCAGCGGCCTGGCGCCGCGCGCCAATGCATGATCCAGTGCCTCCAGCACCAGCAGGCCAGCACCTTCGGCCATGACAAAACCGTCCCGTGCCTGATCGAAAGGTCGGGAAGCTTTCGCGGGATCGCCGCCGCAGAAAGTGGTCACTGCTTTTGCCGCAGCAAAGCTGCCGAGCGCAACTCGGTCAATCGTGGCTTCGCTGCCACCGCAAAGCACCATGTCTGCTTCGTCATTGCGAATCAGACGTGCCGCATCGCCAATGGCCTGGATGCTGGCTGCACAAGCCGTCACCGGAGCACCCAACGGCCCCTTGAGCTGGTGCCTGATTGACACCTGTCCCGAAGCCAGATTGGCCAGGAACGCCGGTACGGTGAAAGGCGACAAGCGCTGCGGCCCTTTGCCATCCGTGGTTCGCACCGCTTCAGCAATGGTGCTGAAGCCGCCCACGCCGGAGCCGATGACCGTCGCCGCGCGCTCCTGTTGCTCGACGCCTGGATGAGCCCATTGCGCGTGCGCCAAAGCCTGGTCTGCTGCCCCCAATGCAAATGCGATGAAACGATCCATGCGGCGTAGCTCCTTGGCCGAGATCACGGCTTCAGGGCTCCACCCGGCTTGCGGATCCTCCTCCAGGCCTGGCACCCGTCCGGCGATGGAGACGCCTGTGCCCTCACCCACACCGGCGCTCAAGGCACGTACCCCGGACTGGCCGGCCAGCAGGCGCTGCCAGGCCAGCTCCACATTGCACCCTAGAGGAGAGACCATGCCCAAACCGGTGATGACTACCCGACGACCCATGCTGCACCTTCCGCTATTGAACCCAGGAGCTGAGCCCAACTTTATTGATGATGATCGCAATCATAAATGAGTTTTGATGATGAGTATCATCTAACGTATGAAAGTGAGCAAAGCACAGGCCGCCGAGAACCGCGAAGGAATCGTGGATGCCGCTGCGCGCCTTTATCGAGAAAAGGGCCTGGATGGCGTGGGCGTGGCAGAGATCACACGCGATGCGGGCTTGACACATGGCGGGCTGTACCGGCACTTCGAGTCCAAGGATGCTCTCGCACGCGAGGCCTGCCTGCGTGCATTTGAGTGGACCATCACGCCGCTAGACGGATTGGAGTCCTCGGAGGCGGATGGCGCGCCTGCCACCAGACTCCGCGCGCTGGTGCATGGCTATCTTTCTGCGGCGCATCGCGATCACCCCGGAGAGGGCTGCCCCGCTGCGGCATTGGCAGCAGATGCAGCAAGAGCGGGGCCTGAGATGTCGGAGGTTTTTGCCCAGGGAGTGGAACGCAATATCCAGCGCTTTATGAGCGTGCTCCAAGGTGATGACGCGGCCAAACGTACTCAGACTATCGTGACCCTCAGCAGCATGGTTGGTGCCCTGGTTCTCGCTCGTGCCACGGCAGCGGGCAACCCGGCGCTTTCTGAAGAAATATTGGCAAGCTTGCGGGAGCAGTTAGCCCCGTAGTCGCCCGAATCAGGCATGCGCTCGCACATTTGATGCGCATCTCAATTTTGGGCGTGGTGGCTGTCACGGTCTGGCCCGGGTCGCACTGGATATCCAGACCGTGGGAGCACCAGCGCAAGTCGCTGTGCGCCGCATCAACACGGCCTTCCTGCGAGCGGGCCGACTGGCGCCGGTGCGGCGCCCTGGCTATAGCAGAGAGCGGCTTGTGCCGCCGCTGTCGTTCAGAAAGCGCCGTATTCGCTCAACTTCTTGCTGAACCTGAAGGTCCACAGTCGCTGCGCGCGATCATTGACGTCATTGGTGGTAAAGCGCAGGCTCGCCGCGCCCTTGGCGCACTTGCCATCGTTCACGATCTTGCCGTCGGCATCCACCATGCATTTGGTGACGTCCGAGCCTTCGATCTCCTTGCCGCTGGTGTCCAGCACGGCCAGCGAGACACCGAAGTCGGTGTCGTTGGTCAGCGCCAAGGTGTAGTCATCGACCAGTGCCAGACCCTCGGCCTTCTCGGCCACCCAGCCGGTGGCGTTCAAGTTGAAGAGCCGGGTCTTCTTGAGCGGAACTACCTTGGAATAGTCCGAGCCATTGACCGGCTTGCCGGTCAGGCTGCTCTTTTCCAGGTCGGAGCCCAGCGCGGTGATGTCGGTAGCGTTGGCCGGAAACTCGATCAGCACCAGATCGTTAAAGACTTTTTTGTCTTTGCCTGTGCCTTGCTCGATGGCGATGAACTTCCCGTTGCCCAGCGAGACCACATCACCTAGCTTGGCGTTGCCGGTCCTGCCCTGGCTGTACCAGCTGCCGTCCACGGGCAATGCAAACAAACGGGTTGTCTCGGTAGTCGGGTCAAACTCCACCCAGCGCACAAAGCGGGCGTAGTCGCGCACGTTTTCCGACTTGCCGGTCGCATCGGGAACGACAGCAGTGATGTAGTCGGCCTTGCCGTCGTTCAGCGGACTTTGCAGAAAACCGTGCAGCTTTCCGCTGGCCACATCGATGCTCAGCCCTTCCATGCCACGGTTGGCGCGGCGTTTGGCGAGGATGGCAGGCAGATCGGCCGCGCCAGTACCGGGCTTGTATTTCTTCAGGATGATGCCGGTAGCCGGGTCGATCTTCACGATGAAGGGGCCGTATTCGTCGGAAACCCACAGCACATTGCGTGCTGCATCCACCACCACGGATTCGGTGTCCAGGCCGAATTCACTGTAGCCCTTGGCCTTGCCGGGATAGGTGAAGGAGTCGTCCAGAACTTGCTCGCCCGTGTTGCCTGTGATGCCCCGTGGCTGCACACGACCATTGGCGTTCTGCGCGGCGCTGAACTTGACCGGCAGGGTCGAAACAAGCCTGGCTCCGTCCTTGCCGAGGGTGATCACGCCGATGGACGGCGTGAAGTCGGGCGAAGGAAACACCGTGGAACTGGCGAAGCCCGTGGAGTTGGAGCCGTCGGTGATCTGCGTGACCGGACCAGTGGTGGCGTTCGGGCCGCGATCGGTGATGGCGTAGAACTCCAGCGTGCCGTCGGCGCGCCTGCCTTTCAAGGCCAGGCCCGAGCCATAGGCCGGCAGAAAACCCTTGGGGAAATCGGCCTTGGTGGCGGAGTGGCGACCTTCGTAAGGGAAATAGAACTTGTCGTCGAACTGTACGTCCTGACGCGTGACGACGGCGCTGATGCTGCCGACGCCGGTGGTCTGCACGACCGTCTCGGGGCTGGCGACCTGGAACGGGCGGGTGTCGGCGCAGGCGCTCAGCAAGGCAACCGCGGCGGCGGTCGCAGCCATCAGGCAGGATGAAGAAGTGAGGTGGCGCATGGCAAGTATGGCTTGAGAGGAAGATGGAAGTCCCCGAAAGCAAGCCCGACGAGGCAAAGCCCTGCTCGACCTTGGAGACTTCTTTGCGCAAAGAGGCGTTGTGCCGCTCAGAACGAGTGGCTGATGCCGATATCCACACCAGTCGACCCGGTGTTGGCGACACCTGCAGGACCTCCGATTAGGCCAATGCTGGCGCCATTCTTGTTGTTGACACGCGCAATCCCGGCGTACATGGAGGTGCGCTTGGAGAAGTCGTAGACATATCCGACCGAATACTTGTCGGTCTTGCCACCGCTGCGCGTGAGGGCTGTGGCGTTACCGCTGAACTTGGCGCTGGCGTACTTGACGCGGAAGCTACCGGGCCCCACGGGGATGGTAGCGCCCAGGTAGAAGCCGTCCACCTTCCCGGAGGTTGCGCCGCTGGCGGGTTTCCACTTCAAGCTGTTGTATCCGCCATTGAGCACGAAGCTGCCGAAGTTGTATGAAGCGCCCAGCGCCAAGTCTTCAAGATCGCTGGTGGCAGCGATGGCGCTGGGCGAAGTCACAGCGGCAGTGCCGTCGATCTTGCCGTAGCCGATACCCACGTTCAGCGGGCCAGAGCGATAGCCCAGGTTACCGCCCACGTATCTGCGGGCCTTGCTTGCGCCAGAGTTGGAGGCGTTTTCATCACCAAAGGAAACCGAGAACTGGCCATAGACACCGCCCAGGTTGCGCGGCAGAAAGTAGCCCACGGAGTTGCTGATGCGCGTGCGATCCACCGTGCCGCTTTGGCTGGCGGCGTTATACGCAGTCTGGCGGATCGTCTGGAACAGATTGGCCTGCACGCCGGTGGTGGTATCAGGGCCCCCGAACGCGGTGAAGATGTTGTAGCTGGGGGTGTAGTCGCGACCCAGGCGGATTTCACCCCAGGAATTGTTGATCAGTCCGATAGTGGAACGGCGCTCGAAACCCAAAGAGCCGCTGCTGCCGCCACTACCGGTGTCAGGGCTGAGGCCACCTTCGAGCCAGAACTGAGCCTGGTTGCCGCCGCCGAGGTCTTCCGTGCCGCGAAAGCCGATCAGGCTGGTCTTGCCTTGGCTGGAGTTCAGAGCATTGAGCCTGTTGCCGCCGGACTTGGCACTGGTGATGCCGACGTCCACTACGCCAAAAATGGTGATGGAAGACTGTGCCAGGGCCAGGCTGGATGAAGAGGCTAGGAATGAGCCAACCACGACTGCCAGAGTACGCGAGCACGTTTTATGATTTTTCATTGGCGAGATACGAACGGAACTTATCAGAGGGAATGGCGGTGGCTCTCTTGCAACCGCCACCGAAACTCTAAGCAACACATAAGTACTTTTCGTGACGTTTGTACTGTGTGACATGAAAGTAACAGCAGCGGTGCATGCGCAGAGTTAGCTACCAGCAGCCCCTGGCCGGACTGCGGCAGTCGCAGATCAACCCGTTGCGGTCGTTCAAGTGCCAATGTCCATGCCTGCTATGCAGCGCTTACCGGCTGGTGCACACATGCGCGCTAGCCGGATGCATAGAAAAAGGCGACTGAATACAAATCGACGCAGCACATCCCGCATCTAGAAAAGCTCAGCCGGCCGCGCGACTCTCGTCACGGCAGACATGGCTTTCCATCCGGGTGGAATCCAGCGCACGTCATTCAATGCGGTACAGGCTGCCGGAGCCCCCCTCCTGCGTCGGCATGCCGTCGATGCAGCTAGGCATTGGCAGGCCCTGCCCCCATCCGGCTGCCAAGACCTGCACGTCATGCACAGGATCGGACGCCTTGGCCCTGTCGTTGCGGATACGACAGGTTTCAGGATCTGTGGCGAACAAGCCGCGTGCGAAGACCCGACCTTGCTCCGCCAGCCTTGCGGTTTTCGAGGCTCGGATTTTCGCAAACGCCTGGAAGACATCGTCCAAGCCGCCGCTTGCGCCATCCAGACACCGAGCCAAATGCCATGCGTCCTCGAGCGCCTGACAGGCGCCTTGCCCCGACGTCGGCAACGGCGCATGCGCGGCATCGCCAACCAGCAGCACATTCGCCCTGCTCCATGTATGCAGCGGCTCCAGGTCATGCACTGCAATCAGCCGGATGGCATGCCCGGGCGTGGCCCGGATGAGATGCGCGACCGGTTCGGGCCACCCTGTGAACAGATCTTCGACCTCCTTGCGCATATCTGCGGCCGGTACGGCTTCAGTCAGGGGCCGAGCCTGCGCCGCGGCCCAGTACACCAGCTGGGGTCGAATCGGCACACAACCAAAGCGCTCGCCCGCCCCCCAGAAATCCTGAATCGCAATATCGTCCACCAGCGCATGCGGCCCCTGCGCCACGCCGATCCAGTTGACAAAGCCCTGATAGACAGGTGTGTTGTCACCCGCGACAAACTTGCGCGCCACCGACTCCATGCGGCCGTCGGCGCCAATAAGCAGATCCGGGCGGATGCTCGCGCCATTTTCGAAACGGGCCACGGCTCTGCCATGGGTATCCAGCTCAATGGCCACCGCCTGGTATCCGAACTCCACCGGAATCCCCTGCCGTGCCGCATGGTCGAGCAACACCTTCTGCAAGTGCCTGCGCAGCACCGTGTAGGTTGGGTATCCCATCGTCCGGTCCAGCAAGGCGATATCGAGGCCTCCCAATGCATTGCCCATGGCATCCTGGCGGCGCATTGTCAGCGGCCGACCGCCAATGGCCGCTATGTCTTGCAGCAGCCCCAGCTCTTCCAGCACAAAGCTCGCATTGGGCCAGAGCGTCACGCCTGCCCCCATGGTTGCCGGCTCCGTTCGACGCTCATAGACCCGAGGGTTGTAACCCTGCTTGCGCAAAGCCAGCGCCACGCTCAAGCCTGCAATGCCACCGCCAAGTATTCCAATTTCCACGCTGAATCTCTCCTGTCCATACGATGCCCGATGTATGGCGCACTGCGTTGCATCGAGCAAAAGGGCATCTTAGATTTCGCCACTACAGAGAACTAGCATGCAAAATTGGGACGTTTTCATACCTCAAACGGGATAATCAATGCGCGATGCACTCGACCTGAATACCGTACGCGTCTATACGGCGGTTGTTGATGAGCAAAGCTTTGCCGGCGCATCGCGGCTTTTGGCCATGCCCTCGTCCAACGTCAGCCGCCACGTTGCATCACTGGAGCGCCGACTCGGTACACGCCTGCTGGAGCGAAGCACCCGCCACCTGCGCATGACGGAAGCCGGCCGATTGCTCTACGAACGCGCCAAGCCCCTGCTCGACACACTGCTCTCTACACAGGAGGAGCTTGGCGCGGTGCAGCGCGAACTGCGTGGACCTCTGAAGATCTGCATGCCCGGGGAGGCACCAAGGCTGCTGGCTCCCATCCTCGCCGAATTCTGTAGCCTCCATCCAGGCATCGAGCTCGAATGCGATACCCGGATGACCGGGCTGGAGGTACTTCGAGAGGACGTCGACCTTTCCATCGTCTTCCATCGGGGCCATCAAGAGGACAGTGCTTTCATCACCCGCGAACTCGCCACACTGCCCAGCATCGTGGTTGCCGCCCCCTCCTTGCTGGCCAGGACCGGTATGCCACGCCATGTGCGCGAACTGAAATCCCTGCCCTGCATCACCACCCTCAGTGCGCTGAAGGGTCAACCTTGGCAGTTTCAGGACGCCGCGGGAGAAATCGTCAAGGTGCCGGTCCGCAGCCGCTACCGCGTCAACAGTGGAGAACTGGCCGTGGCAGGCGCACGGCAAGGCATCGGCTTCGCGATTGTGGCGGCCTATCCCTGCCAGGAAGACCTTGCAACGGGTCGGTTGCAGGAAGTGTCACTGGACCTTCGTCCTGCCCCTCTGCAATTGCTGGGGGCATACAGCCATCGCCATTCCGTGACTGCTCGTGCCCGGGCACTGCTGGAATTGATACAAGTGCGGTTGTCTGGCTCGATTAGCCCTCCCATGGGCCCCAGACCTTGGGGGACAGTCTAGGATCGAAGTGGTGCACCGGGCTCAAAGTGGAGTCCTTCGGAGCGCAAGCAGTCGCTTGGAATGACTCTCTCAATGCCCGCTTCTGGCCTGTCGCTGCCAACGAAAAGGGGCTGCTCACGACCCACAGCAGACCTTTAGATTCAGGAGCAGCGGTCATTCAGTTCAATAGGTACCGCGTAATCTCGCTTGCTGTGCTACGAGCTGTGCGCATGACTCCAATGAGCGTGGCAGACGCTGGCCCGGTCCATTCACCGTAGCCCACAAGCCATAAACCTGGGACGCCATGCACCTGGGTGCCGTCTACCGTGACTCTGGATTCGTTGACAACGCCAAGAGTCTCCAGAGACTGTAACGCTGGCCTAAAGCCGGTACACCAGATGACCGCGTCAAAGGATTTGGTACTCCCGTCGCGCCATCCGGCCCCGTCCGCCGTGAGGCTCTCAAACGGGCCGACAGACTGCAGCACGCCGCGCTGGCGTGCGTCAAGGACAGGGGGAACCATCACGATATCGCCAAAGCCACCCGGCAGGTTCTCCGGATCTTTGCCTTCCTGCAATGCCTGCCAACGTGCAGTAGCCCTCTCGAAGAGTACTCGCCCATCGACTTCGTCCGGTAAAAAGGCTGGAGGCTCCAGCGTGACCCAGGTCGTGGACTGCGCAACCAGCGAGACCTCCGCCAGGATCTGTGCGCCGGAGTTTCCTCCGCCGACCACCATAACCCTCTTGCCTGTGAACGGCTCAGGAGATGCGTACTGAGCTGAGTGCAACTGTTGCCCCTTGAAGGACATCAAACCCTCAACGTTGGGGACAAATGGA